>CAKURN010000017.1 GCA_934675695.1 uncultured Candidatus Melainabacteria bacterium
AGCAAAAGCAACTCTTAGCTACAAAAAGAACAACTATGAAAGATACAAACACTTGTATCAAAAAAATTATGTTTCAAAAGACGATGTAGAACTTGCTCAGTCAAATTATTTGTCCGCAAAAGCAGAATTAGACGCAGCAAGTGCTGAAATTTCAGCTGCAAGTGCTACATTAAACAACAATTTAACAAATTTGGGTTATTCAAAAATAACCTCTCCTGTTGATGGCACAGTTATTTCTAGAGCGATAGATGTAGGACAAACAGTTGCTGCAAGCTTTAACACCCCAACATTGTTTGAAGTCGCAGAAGATTTAACAAAAATGCAGATAGAAACTTCTGTTTCAGAAGCCGATATCGGAAAAATCAAAATCGGACAAAAAGCCCAATACACTCTAGATGGTTACCAAGACAAAACATTTGATGGAGAAGTTACACAAATTCGTCTTGAATCAACAACAACAAACAATGTTGTAACATATACCGTAATAATTTCTGTCGACAATACAGAAGGCTTTGTTATCCCAGGCATGAGTGCAAATGTTTCTATCATTACAAACGAAGTTAAAGACGCTTTGACTGTGCCTTCTGTCGCATTAAAATTCAGCCCGACTGAAAAACAATACCAAGGCAAAAAATACGAAAAACAAGGCGTTTGGATATTAACAAAAACAGGCATAAAACGCTATGACATCGAAGTCGGGGCAACTGATGATACTAAAGTCCAAATAATAAATAGCGAAATAAAAGAAAAAGATAAAGTAATAGTCGGAATAAAAGGACAAATGAATGGCAAAAATTCTTCATCTAAATCAGGTGGAAAACCAATGCCGTTTTAAAAAATAAATTATGGCACTAATAGAAGTAAAAAATGCAATAAGAACATACCAAATGGGCGATGAAGTCTTTTACGCCTTAAACGACGTGAGTTTTGAAATCGAAAAAGGCGAATTTGTTTCGATTATGGGAACATCAGGCTCAGGCAAATCGACTTGTATGAATATGTTAGGAACACTGGATAAACCCACATCCGGTGAGTATCATCTGGATGGAGTGGATATTTTTTCTTTATCGGCAGATGAATTGTCTGACATAAGAAACCAAAAAATCGGCTTCGTTTTTCAAGGTTTTAATCTTATCTCTAGAACTTCTGCTATTGATAATGTGTGTTTGCCTATGATATACAAAGGAATTCCCGAAGATGTCCGCTATGAAAGAGCAAGACAAGCCCTAAAAATTGTAGGTTTAGAAAAAAAAGAAAACAATATGCCTTCTCAAATGTCAGGCGGTCAACAGCAACGTGTTGCTATTGCTAGAGCTATCGTAAACGATGCACCTTTGATTTTGGCTGATGAACCTACAGGAAACTTAGATACAAAAACCAGTATCGACGTTATGGAATTTTTTGTAAATTTGAACGAAAAACTCGGAAAAACCGTTGTTCTAGTTACCCATGAACCTGATATTGCAGAATATACAAAACGGATTATAAAATTTAAAGATGGAAAAATCGTTTCAGATCTTCCAAAAGATGAGTGGTTAAAACATAGAACAAAAGAAACTTAAAAAAGCAAGAAAAAAGATTTACGGTTTTTATCTATAACAAAAAGGAAAGGATAAAAAAATGAGGATTTCACCAGTAAGATTTTCAAACGTAAATAATATACAACAACCAAAAAATACTAACACTACTGCTTTTCAGGGCAAATTATTAAACAATGCAACTGACGTATTTCGTAGATTTTCTGTTGATGATAAACAATCATTTAAAATCGAAGGAGATATTATAGAATTGAAAAGAATTTCAAAAGACGTTTTAGCTCAATCGAAAATAGAAGACAAAATCAAAAAAGTATCTCTTTTGGTAGCTGATGCGAACGACTTTAAACCATATACCGTAATTGATGAAGAAAACTTAGAAAAATTGGTATTTAAAGATTTTGATGCTCCGGAAGTAAGAACTAAAAAAATGTACAGATATTCATTTTTGGACGGAATGGAATTGAAAAAAAGTTATGAATTTTATAATGGCAGTATAAAAGACTACAGATTGGATGTTTATGATTTCAAAGAGCCTGGTGATGATATAGGTTTTGACATGCAATACAATTTCCAAAAAGGAAAACTTGTTTATTACAAAAACTCGCTTCCTGCCATAAAAGAAGGTTTTGAAATTCTTTATTCTAAAGATGGTATAACCTATAGAAATGGCATTGTTGATGGAAAAGGCAGTATAAAAATGCCATTTTCTGAAATTTTCCTTGCAAATGACAGAAAAAACACTACATACACAGATTTCAATGACGAAAAAGATTGCTATGTAACGTACCAATACGATAAACAAACAAAAAAATGGCAAGCAATTAAAGAATCAGAAACAATATAAACGAGAAAAAAATGAACATAACACCGATTTCATTGAATTTTAACAAAACAAAACTAAATTCAAACAAACAAGAACACTCTATTCAAAATAACAACCCAAATTTTGGCTGTGATATTTTGGAACTCAAACCAAGAAAACAAAATACAGAGGTAGAAAACGACTTTGATACCCAAATAATAGAATACGATTTTGTAAACAAAAAACCAAAAACTACAGGTATTTTGGATTCTTTAAAAAATATCTTCTTAAAACCCTTTAAAATCAATCAAAAAGAAGAAAATCTGGCAATCAGCAAAACAATAGATAAAAACTGCGTTAAAATTCTGGAATCGGCTGATAAAAAGTACGATAAAGCTGAAAAAGAAATCAAAAAATTCAATTCATATTTAAAATTAGGTAAAGATAACAACTGGAAAATAGTGGAAGTAAAAAATATACTTTCGCCTGAAGTTATTAGTTTTAAAAAAGCAAACAAAAAAGACAAATTGCCTACAACTATAGAAGTTCGTGATGCAGAAGGTTTTATAACTAGAGAATACGAAATAACAGACAAAAACAATTTTTCAGCTTTTATTTGTACTAATTTTTCAGATTACCATGAAATAGAAATACAAGATGGAAAGCCCTACAGCTACATAGAATCCACTCTAGACGGTTCTAGTGAAACTATTTATACTTTTGAAGACAATGACGATTTTACTTATGAAGAAGTAAATTACGACGAAGATGACTTTTTTGACAGTTGTTCAGTTGCATTTCGCATCAATCCAAAAAACATCTACAAAAGCGAATACGTAGAATACGACGAAAAAAACGACTCGTACAATATCTATACGCCGAATAGAAAAACAAATACGTGGAAATTATCTACGAGTATGTTTTACTATCCTTACGAATACGAAGATTAGCTAAAAAATCTATAAAAGACTTTTATATAAATCATAAAAGAAGCTACAACAAGCAATATTGCAGAGATTTTGACGAATATTTCCGATATAGAAGAAAAATTCTTTAACCCTTTTAAAAATGAGGTGAAAACTCCTGCCAATATTACAATGACACCTTGTCCCAAAGAAAAACACAATAGCATTAAAGAAGCAGTCAAAATGTTCTTTGTAAGCGTTGCAAAACTCATTATCCCTGCTAATATAGGCGTCGAACAAGGACTAGAAGCAAAAGCAAACAAAGTGCCTATTAAAAAAGGATAAACAAAAAGACTGCTCGAGTTGCCTTTTGGAATTTTTTTCACGATAGGGGATAGGTTTAATTCAATTAATCCCAAGAGATTTAGCCCCATTACCAAAATAAAAGAAGCTAAAAACAATATCCAATAATCTCCCCCGATAGCGACAAAAACGCTACCCCCAACAGCACAAACAACACCTATTACGGTTAAAACAACAGCCAAACCAAATACAAACGAAGACAGCTGAACGAGTGTTTTTAGTTTGTCTTTTTCACCATAACCTCCGACATATCCCACGATAAGAGGGATTATGCCGATAGAACATGGAGAAATAGAAGCTAAAATCCCACCCAAAAATGAAACAACTAAAAACAAAAGCGAAAATTCGCTATTGTTCAGATATTGTACGAGAGTATTTGATATTTGATTAAGCATTTTTTACCTTATTTCATTGAAGTTAGCATTTTTGTGATTTCTTGAGCGGTCATTGAGCCTTCTTTTTTAAGCAGAGTTTTTCCATCTTTATCTACAAAAACCAATGTCGGAACAAGAGTGATTTTGTATTTTTTAATCATTTTTTGATTGTATTCGCTAGCCGGTTTTGAAGTTTCGACTACGTTTATTTCTTCTATCAAAATACCATTTTTAACATCTGCTGAAACTTTTTGTATTTCTTGTTGAACTTCTTTGCATTCTGAACACATTGGAGATGAAAATTTGATTAATTTCGGGGTATTTTGAACGATATTCTTTTCTTGTTCTATTGTACACATTTTTTCATTTTGTGCTTTCGCTTCTAAAAAAGCATAAAGACTCAACGGCATAACAAAAATTAATAAAACAATAATCCAATTTTTCATATTTTTTCCTTTTTTAAATTAATAAAGGTATTATATTTTTCATTTTAACGAAAAAAATCGCAAAAGTGTCTAATATTTGTGTTTGATTTTAGAGTTTAACAACGGCACTGTGGCGTTTTTCTGTTTTGTTTTCATATCTATAAGAAAAGAATTTGTCGTTATCTTTTACTGTGCAATATGGGCAAACATCTATGTCTTTTATCCCAATTTCAAAAAACTGCCTTTTGACGATATTTTTTAAATCAGCGTGATCGTCTGTAAATAAACCATCTTTGTTTTTTAGTGTTTGAGATAGTTTTTGTATTATTTCTTTTGAAGTTTCAAAACATTCAAAAGAAATCGCAGGCCCAACGACGACCGTTGTATTTTCTTTTTTAGAATTAAAAACTTTTTGCATTTCTTGAAACGCCAAGACCCCTATTTTTTCGACTGTTCCACGCCAACCACTATGCACAACAGAACAAACATTGTTTTTGTTGTCAAAAATAATGATAGGCACGCAATCGGCAAAATTCAAATATATTCCAAAATCTTTTTTATCCAAAATCAACCCGTCACAATTCGGGTATTCTTTTTTGTTTTCATTAAAGATTTCAACATTTTTTGAATGCGTTTGAGTGGGCTTGATTAGGTTTTCTTTTTTGATATTCAAATACTCTGCAACAAAATCAAGATTTTCTTTTACCAAAAAATCTCTCGACGTGAAAAAATGTTCAACGTTCAATTTGTCGCTATAATATATTCTTTTTCCGTTTAGTAATTTTTCTTTAAACATAAATTAAAAATCTAAATTTTGTCCGACTTTTTCAAAAAATACAACATCGTTGAAGTTTTTTCTTTTAGAAGCTTTGTCTATCGGGGTTTTTTCGTTTTTGTCATAGCCTAAAGTCAAAAGAGAAATTAAAACTTCGTTTTCTTTTAAGTTGAGTTTTTTATCAACAGTTTCTTTTAATTGTGGGTTTATTTCTGTTGTTTCGTTTGCAATTGCACCTATAACGCAAGAATCAACCCCTAAATCTCTGGCTTGCAAAATCATAAAAGACATTGCAATTGCTGTTTGTTCGACTGAGCGAATTAGAAATTTTTCTTTAGAATTTGGGTACAATAAAGGTATAGAAAGAACTTTTTCGTAACTTGTTTCAGGAATACCCAGATTTTTTAGAACGTTGTTTTTAAAATTTTCTTTTTCCCAAACATTTTTGTCTGCAACAATTGCAATTACTGCATTTGCAGTTTTTATGTGTTTTTGGTTCATTGCCATTTGTGACAAAAGTTCTTTTGTTTCTTGTTCTTTTATTAAAATAAATTTCCAAGGTTGACTATTCATCCAAGACGGAGCTAAATACCCTGCTTTTAAAATCTTTTTTAAATCTTCGTTTGGAATATCTTTTTCAAGATATTCTCTTACTGTTGCACGTGTTGCGATTAATTCTTCTAGCATATTTTTCTCCCCTTTTTTATTAATTTTATCAAAAAAATCAAAAACAAACCTGAAAATAACTTTTATCAAAAATATATAAATAATATTTATATATTTTAATTTTTTTCTTGTATCATATAATGTATGGAAAAACTCAAAAACAACGAAAAAAATGCTATAGAAGAAGAAACCTTTAAAAAAATAATATGCGATTTTAAAGTGCCTATTATCTATCAAATTGATGCATTGAAAAATTTCTTGTCTACTTCGTCTTCAAAAATCAACAAAGAAGAAAAAGAATTGATAGAATTAACTTTGTATTCATGTAAAATTATCAAAAATTCTTCTGATATTTTTTTAATGGCTTATAAAAACGAATTTAAAAATAACAACCTAGAATACGAAAAATTCGATTTTGTTTTGCTCTTGAAAGAAATAATCCAAGACTACAGTATTTTGTTTCAATATCACAATTTGGAATTAGAGTTGAATATTCCTGAAAATCTGTATTTGTACGCTGATAAAACAAAAATCAAAAAAATCCTAGAAAATTTGATTTTAAATAACATAAACATTGCTTTTAAAAACACAAAAATAATAATAGAAATAACAGACAAAATCACTCAGATGGAATTTAAAATAAAAACAAAAAGTAAAACTATCGAACAAAACATAATAAAAGAAATTTTTTTAAAAAACAAAAAAATAAATTCGCAATTTCAAAAACCCTCTATGGGGCTTGGAATGTATGTTTTGTATGAAGTAATAAAAATTCATTTTGGAAAGGCTTTTGTAAAAAGTTACTCAAATAACACAAACGTCTTTGGATTTTCTTTGCCTATAAAAAATTGAAAATAAAATGCGAGGTTTCCCTCGCATAAAAGTAATTTATTTTAAGTGAAATGTGGGTGTGTTAAGTTAGCCAAAAGTGTCAAAAGTTGCTTCGATGTTGTCATTGATTACAGTTTCAACAGATTTTTTTTCTGTATTTACAGCATCTCTTTGGGTTTCTACATTATCTAAATCAAGTTGCAATTTTTTGTCTTGTGATTGAACTTGGTTTGATAGTCTATCGTATTTTGCTTTTGCTTCTGCATCATCGTCTTCGTAATATTGGTCGGAAATGTTAGAAGCAGCATCCCAAGATATTCCTGACCAAGGGTCTGACATAGCTTGACTGTTTGTATTGAATCTTTCGATTGTGTATTTGCCGTTTCTTAAACAATTTTGCAAATAGTTAATTCCGCCGTTTTCGCCTGCCAAATCTTTGTCTACCAAATATCTGATTCCATTAACGGTGATTCCGTTGTTAGACAAATCCTCATCAGTTACTTTTTGAACATTTTTTGAAACGCTTTCAGGGATAGAAGATTTTTTGTATACGAAATTTACTGTTGCGTTGCCGTTTTTTGAACCGTCATCATAAGTATATTCGTGTAGATTTTCTTTTTGTGTGTCAGAAACTTCTGCTTCTTTTCCTGATAAACTATAGTATGAACCTTTGTATTTAATGTAATAAGAATCATTGTCTGTAACAATTTTGCATTTTTCTGCCAATTCATCATCAGAAGCCAATTTTCCAAGGTCAGAATTTTTGATATCTTCTAGAGCGAAGTATTTTGAAGAAACAGTTGTTGTTTTTTCTGTTGATTCGTTTTTTTCTTCGTCTTTTTGAACATATAAATTAACGCCCAAATCTTCATCTTTTTCTGAGGCAGTATCTGAATAAGTTGCAGAAATTTTACCAGGGATTTCTGATACATCAGAAACAACAATCGTATCTCCCATAACAAGACGAAATGCTTGTGAGTTTGAATTGTCGGAAGTATTTACGCCTTCTACTTGATTTAAACCGGAAGTTGTTCCTAATGCTGCTGCTCCACTAACGAGTCTTGCATAAGTTAAATTGCTTAGTACACTTGTGCCATCTGAATCTTGCATTGCAATAATCATTTGTCTGTTGCTCACTGCAGTTTCGTATTCTTGGCTTATATCGTCCAATTTTGCAGCCAAACTGAGTCTTTGTTGCGAAATTTGTTGAGCCTGATACTCTAAATCATTCTGGCGTGCCGTTAACATTAACAACCTTCCTTGACTTGCTGATAGACCCATTTTTACCACCTTTACTTATAAATTACTTTGCAGATTTAAAGTTCTTAAACTTTCACCCATTTCTTTAATTCCATTATTTCTTATTTAATAACTTCTTTTTACAAAACAACTTAACAAAAATTAACACTCCGCAATGCCCTTTGTAAACTAAAGTATGATTGTTTATTAACTTATGTATAGAATTTTAAAAAAATATTGAAGTTTTCCAAAATAGTGCCGATATGCTAATATATAACATACGGCAAAAGGATTGAGTATTTATGAACACAAAACATGATGATGCCAACACCTCAATGTACACAAGAAGCATAAATCTGATTGAAGATGACCCTCTAGAGGAGATTTTTGCTCTGAATTTGGGTGATTTTTTAACAGAACAATTGATTAATCCTGAATTGGTCGAAAAAATTTCTAAAAAGACAAAAGAAAAGGACAAAAGAAAATGTCTGAAAGAACAACTTTTTGAATTGATTTCGATTTATTCAATCGACAACACTTTGAATTTGTTGGGTTTTTGCAACAATGAAGATTTTGTTATCTACAACACAATTGCAAAAACAATAAAATTAATAATGAATTTGGTTGAATGCAATATTTATATTGCAAAAAAAGGTGAAGAATTGTCTTTTGCCGGTTCTTCCGATGAAAAAACAAACAAAGTAGAAATTTCTTCTGAAATTAAAAAATCTAAAGATGAAGAAAGAGAATTTGTCTTTGAAAAAGACGGACTTCAAATTTCGCTTTTCCCTTTGAAAAACAGTTTTGAATGCATAGGCGTAATAGAAGTAATCAGAAAACAAGAAAAACCTTTGGAATTTGAATATGCTGATTTAATTCAAAATATGGCGGGACTATTCGTGACTTCTTTGGGATTGCAAAAATTAATTGACCAAGTAAAAAGAATAGCTTCTATAGACGATATAGCAACATTAGAGCTTCAAAACCTAAGAGCTCAATTAACAGCAATAATTGGGGACTTGGGTGATCAACAACAAACTTTTGTTGAAAAATTAGCTTGGGCAAGCGACCTCAAGGGTCAATACAAACGAAGCCACTCAAAAGAATGTGCTGAATTGTCTAGAGAAATATGTAACGAACTAAAATTGAACGAAAAAACAACCGACCTTGTTTATTATGCAGGTTTGTTGCAAAATATCGGCAAAATCACACTATCAGAAGAAATATTCAACAAGAAAGAAAACCTAACACAAGAAGAATGGGAACAATTGAAAAAATCTCCAAACGCAGGTGTAGATTTGCTTATGAATATAAATTTCATGTCAGAAGTTGTTCCATACATAAATTACCAACAAGAACGCTTCAATGGTAAAGGTTATCCTGAGGGTTTAAAAGGAAATTCTATTCCACTAGGTTCTAGAATAATCGCTCTTGCTGCTGCATACTGTGCATTAACGCAAGATAGAGTTCATAGAAAAGCTCTTTCAAACGCTGAAGCTCTTGAAATAATAAAACAAGAATCAGGAACAAAATGGGACCCTGTGGTTGTAGAAGCTTTATTAAAGATAAAAGAAGAAAAATAAATTTTAAATCCGAAGTTTTTAACTTCGGATTTTTGTTATTGCTGTTTAACTTTTAATTCGCAGCACATCTGGCATGAAGAAAATACTTTTGCATATTTTAAATTATTTCTAAAACATTTGTATTTTGGGTTGTTCATTATATCAATCAGATTTTGTTCTTTTAAATTTCCCATTTTAATAGACAAACATGGATAAACGTCGCCTTTTGGGTTTATTATTGTGTTTGAATATGGGTACAAACAAGGCTCATAAATCTCATCTATTTTTTTGTCTTTGTTTTTAAAGAAATTCTCGATTGTTTTTAGTTCTATATTTGAATTTTTGTTGTCGAATTTTGGTGCGAAACGAATTTTTGTTTTTGAATGTTTTTTTATTTTTTGAATTTCTAAATAAACTTTCTTAAATTCTTCCAAATCAAAATATTCTTCTATAGGATAGTTTGGTTTGGAAAATATTTCTTCAAAATTTTCATACAAAATAGAATTTTGTTTCAAGTTGTTGTTTCTTAAAAAAGAAATCGAAAAAAACTCAAAGCCCATTTTTGTTGAATATTCGTATAGTTTGATTAAATCTTCTAAATTGTCTTTTAAAACGATAGTTTTTATATCAACCATCAGCCTTTTGTTTTTTCTTTTTTCATTTAAAATCTCAAGATTTTCTTGAATTTTTGAAAAAATTCCATCTTTCAATCTGTTTTTGTCGTGATTTTTTCCCCAACCATCTAAAGAAACGCTCACCAAAAGCATTTTCGACTTTATGAAATCATCAATAATATTTTCATTCATCAAAGTCCCGTTCGTTACAACATTTACTTTTCCAAAAGTTTTTTTGCAACAATAAAACAAAATTTCAGAAAAATCTTTCCTAATCAAAGGTTCTCCCCCGACTAATGTTACAAAAGAATAAAACGGAATTTGATCTATGATGTTTTTCCAGTCTTTGGTTGTTAGTTCTTCTTTTATGTTTGATTTTCCAACATAACAATAAGGGCAATTCAAATTGCACAAATGCGTAAGTTCAAAAAAATACCTCAAAGGCAGTTTGGCTCTAGAAAGAGGTTTACTGTAGGTTGTTTTTGAATACAAATTTCTAATCTTATCAAACAAAATCGAATAATTCATAAAAAAATTATACCAAAAGACTGATTAAAGTTTAATCGTTTTTTGTCGATAATAAAGTACTGAAAGGAAAAACTATGAAAAAAGGAATTTTAGTTTTAATATTTTTGTCATTTTTTATGTTTGGAAATACTTTTGCTCAAGAAATGACCATGCCAACTGATGCAGAAATTATGGAAATCATAAACAAATACGATTTTCCGCAATCTCAGAAAGAATATTTATTTAAAGAAACAAAAAGAAAACTCCAAGAAAGTTTTGCAACAGGAGAAATTTATTCTTTGCAAAAAACTATCCAAGAAGAACAAAACAAAAATACAACGACAACAAAAACTCCAAAAGATAAACTGCAATCAAAAAACCTCAAAAGCGGCAGTTTGATTGACTAATTTTGAAATTAATCCAACAAATCTTCTAAAATGCTTGCATTTCTGGTTGCATTGGTTGGCATAGTGCGGTTTTGGCGTTTCATGTATTCTCTTAGTGCTTCTCTAATAAATTCAGAACGGGTTCTTTGCTCGTTTTGTGCCATTTCGTCTATTGTTTTTAAGAAATTATCTTTCATAGAAACTAAAATTCTTGCCATAAAACCTCCTTTAAAAACAACCGTCAAAAAAATTATAACATATAGAATTGTTTTTTACAGGTCAATTTTTACAACTTTGTTTGTGTGTTGTTCTGTTACATACAATCTGTTGTGTTGTTTGTCAAACAAAATGCAGTATGGTTTTTGAATTTCTGAAAAAATACTAACTGCACCGTTTGGTGTAACTTTCAAGATGTTGTTTGCGTTGTAGTTTGCGATATAAATGTTGTTTTCAGTATCTGTAGCAATGCCTACAGGGCCTTTTATTAAAGAAGAATTTGTAAATACTGATTTTTTGCCATAAATTGAGATTTTGTATATTGCATTTTCAGCAAAGCTTGCTGTAAAGATATTTCCCTCACTATCTATAGTGACACCCGATGGGGCTTGTATTTCAGAAATATCTGTATAGAGCGTTTTTCCGCTTTCGTTTGTTTGGTTTTTGTGTTCTTTGATTGTGGTTTCTAGTTTTAATTCTTCTTGTCTTTTTTCTATTCTATTAAGCAAAATCTTTGCAGAAGCGTATTGTGGAGCGTTTTCAGGAATTGCAATCAAGTGTTTTTGTGCATTTGAAAGATATCCTCTTTTGTATTGGATTTTTCCTATATTGTAGAGGGTGTCTGTATCGTTGGGATTTAATGCCAAAATCGCTTCTAGAGATTTTAGTGCTTCTTCGTTTCTATCTAAAGACATTAAAATCTGTGACAA
>CAKURN010000018.1 GCA_934675695.1 uncultured Candidatus Melainabacteria bacterium
TTCATCACACTTTCATTGGGTTTTGAATTTATTGCAACAGGAATGATGACAGCTGTAATAATTCCAATAACTGTTAACGTTATCATAACTTCTGCTAAAGTGAAGGCTTTTTTCATTTTCTTTTCCTTTGTTAAACAACAATTATTTAGAATAATATCATGTTTTACACTAAAAAGTTAATGTAAAACATCAAAAATAAGTAACATATTGTAGTTTTGCAAAATTAAATTTTGAGCATTTCTTTTAGATAATAAATATGATTTTGAAAGGAAATAAATTGAATATTAAAAAGCTTCTTGGAAAAAGAATAAAAGAAATCAGACGTTCAAAAAATCTAACTCAAGACAAAGTTGCAGAAATGATAAACATCGAAACAACGAGTCTTAGCAATATCGAAAATGGAAAATATTACCCGACTGCAGATAATTTGGAAAAAATAATTAAAGTTTTAGACATAAAACCATACAAATTATTCCAATTTGAGCATTTGGCACAAAAAGAAGACTTGCAGACCGAAATAAATGAATTATTAAACAAAAACCCTGAAAAAATTACAGATATCTACAAAATAGTAAAAGCCCTTTTGGATTGATTTGTGGTAGAATTGTTGAATGGCGAGTAATTTTGATTTTTTAAAAAAAGTCGATAAAGAACTTTTTTCAATTGTAGAAGACGGAGAAAAACTCTTTAGGGATGAATATTTTAACCAATCTGTTGTCCAGTTTAGGATTTATGCTGAAAAAATGGCAAAAAATATCCTTAAACCAATAAGCCCCGAATACACTTTTGACACAATTTTAAATAATTTAAAAGATAAAATAAAAACCGAAAGAGAAAAAGAATTTATCGAAGATTTGTTTTTTATAAAACAACAAGGAAACAAATGTGCCCATGGTGAGGATATTTCTGCAATCGATGCTTTAGAAGTTATAAAACGTGCTTTTGAGGCAGGGATAAATTATGCTTGGGCAAAAAAGAAAGATGAAAATATCGACAAATTGACTTTTGATGAAACATTGTTAATAACTAAAGTCCCAAAACAAGAAGAAAAAATGATAGACAAATATCTAAAATTAGCTCAACAAAAAGAAGATGAAGAAGTGTCAAAAGAAAGCATTTTAAACCAAAAACAAGGTGAATTTTTGGCTTCTGTTGATAGAAGTGTTGATGAAAACAATATAAAAAACAAAAATCAAATAAAAAATCCATCTCAATACAAAAAAAAGAATAAAAAAGTATTAGATGAAAAACAACTCAAAATAAAAGAAAAAATCAAAAAAGCAAAGAAAAATCTAAAAGAAAATATAAACAATACTGATAAAGAAAAAAAAGAAACAAATAAATCCAAAAACACTAAAAAGCAAACTTCAAAAAAACCTAAAAAAACCAAAAAAACAAAAAAAGACTACTCATTTTTAAAAGCATTATTTTTTGTTCTTTTTGTTTTGTTTTCAATTTTGCTGTTGTTAAAAATGATGATATAAATTTAAAAAACAATTACTTTATTTCTTCCTGAGTTTTTTGCTTTGTAGAGTGCTTCATCGGCTTTTTTGTACAAAGTTTCAGGTGTTTTGTCTGACTTATCGAATTGAGAAACTCCGATTGATACAGTAACTGATATTTCTTTTGTGTTTTCGATTTTGTATTCTTCTATGTTTATTTTTTTCTTTTCAATCGCTTTTCTTAATCTTTCTGCTACGATTTTTGCTTCTTCAATATTTGTGTGAGGCAAAAGGAAAATAAACTCCTCTCCGCCATAACGAGAGGCTATGTCTTCTTCTCTTAATTCTTTTTTTATTGTTTTTGCAACTGTTTTTAATACGCAATCGCCAACAGAATGTCCGTATGTATCATTTACTTTTTTGAAGAAATCAATATCGGACATAATACAGCATAGTGGCTGGTTTTGGCGTTTTGCAACGGCAGTTGTTTCTTTCAATCTCTTTTCAAATTGGTGACGATTGTTATAACCGGTAAGAGCGTCCAGTGTCGCATATTCCAGCACTTCTACGTATGATTTTGCACGTGTTATTGTGGTTTGGGCTTGTGTTGTAATTTCTTTTAAATATTCAATCTCTTTTGATGTGATTTTGTCAAAGTGATTGTATGCAACAATTGCCCCATAAGCTTTGTTTTCTACAATCAATGGAAAAATCCCCATTTTCCCGTCTTCTTCTATAAGGGTTGTTGTTTTTGGGGTTATTTTTTCTAAGTATTTGTATATTTTGTCATCAGAGCAGTTGTTTGGCCAGATGAGTTTGTATTCTTTTTTGTTTTTGTTTTTCAAAAATATATAAATTAAATGTTCCGAAATAAATCCATCAATCATCTCACCCATAATCGGAAGAATATAATCAAGCTCATACTGAGTTTGAGTAATTTGTGCCATGTTTTTAATTATTTGATGGAATTTTGAACTTAGTTTTATTTGCTCTCTATCTTTTAATGTTGTGCAAAACAAAGAAATCTGAGCTTTTATAAGAGGTAAAATTTCAAAAAAGTCATCATTGGGATTTATTTTTTCTTTTGCGTTTAATTCTACAATCCCTAGGGTTTTGTGTTTTTGGCTCAATGGAAAATAGAGAGTCTTTTCGTTGAGTTCATAGATACTTTTTTGTGTCAAAAAGTTGTCGAAATAGTTTTGTATTTTGTTATCTATTGAATAATTTTCCCAAGGTTTTATAAAATCTTTCAATACAAAAGAATACTCGTCCATTAAATAAATTTTTATATCCTCAAGAGCAAAGAAGTTATTCATTGCGGTTTTGAAACTTTCAATCAACTGTTCTCTCGAATTTGTTTGTTCAAAGTTTTTTGTAAATTCGTATATAAAATTGTAAAGTGTTTGAAATTGCACTATTTTTCATCTCCCATAAACAACTCTCTTTTTGCACAAGTTTTGAAATCTTTTATAAATGCTTCATCGACTTCTTCGTTGTCATCTAAAGCGATTTTTCCTGCTTTGTATTTTAACCCTAGGCTTTCGTCTTCTTGTTGTGAGAGTTTTTTAAAATATTCTTTATCGTTGTTTATTGCAATTCTTTGGTTTACTTCGCTCAAGATGTTGTATATATAGCGTGTTTTGTCTGTATCGCCGTTAGAATCCAACAATAAGCCTGCTTTTCTAAATTCTTCTGAAGCTGCTGTGTATTCTTTCATACTGTTTAGTAAAATTGCATAATTGTAGTGTGCTTCATATTCTAAAGGCGAAATTTCCATCGCTTTGCAATAGAAATAACCTGCTCTATTGCTATTTCTAAGCAATTGGTTGACTAAACCCATATTGTAGTTTGAGTTGTAGCTTTTTAAAATATCGAGTGCTTTTTCGTATGAATTTGATGCTTCAGACATATAATAGCGGCTCGTTGTATCATCAAGCCCTGTTAATAAGGATTTTGTTCTATAAGCTATACCCATATTGTAATACGCAACGCCTCTATTGTAGTTGTAAGATTTTTTGTTATCTACAACAAAAGGAATTTTGTAGAATTTTGGTGCGTTTTCGATTACTTTTTTGTATTCTTCTATTGCTTGGTCAGTTTTGTAGACTTCAGATAATATAATTGCGTAATCTATTCTTGCGATTTCGTATTCAGGCTTTACTTTTAGTGCTTTTTCGTAGTTTTTTATTGCAGAATAATAATCTTCATACACTACATAAATATTTGCCAAATTGTACATCGCTCTATAATGGCGGGGGTGAAGTACAATTCCTCTTTCATAGCAATTGATTGCTTTTTGAAGGTCGTGTTTTTTAAATGCTTGATCGCCTTTGTATACTAAATAATAGCCCCTTACTTCGTTGATTTTTCTTTCATAAAAATCAAAAAACAAAAAAATACTCAAAATAAATGCAACAAAAAGTGCTGCACTTATCGCTCTTGCAAGAGTAGATTCAAATATTTTTTTAATTTTTCTCATGGTGATCTTTTATTTTTTTATGCGTCAAACAATCTATACAATCTTTCTTCAATCAATTTGAAGTCTAGTTCGTTTGTTTGTCTATTTATATTTAGAGCTTTTTGGTATTGTTTCGCTGCTGCAATTTTTTCGCCCATCATTTCGTGGCTTCTTGCAAGATTGAAATGAGCAAGAGCGTAAGAAGGGTTTATTTCTGTTGCAGTTTTAAAGTATTCAATAGCACGACTTGCATCTCCTAAACCATCTAAAAATACAACGCCAAGGTTGTTGTATGCTATATCATAGCTGGAATCAAGCTCTATTGCTCTAGAATAGTAGATTATTGCTTTTTCGATACAGTCTTTTTCCCAATATGCCATAGCAAGACGAGAGTATATTTTTGGGTTGTTATCGTCTTCTTTTAAGGCTGTTTGGTAGTATTCTATTTCATTGTCTAAGTTTTCGTTGTCATAATAAATATCAGCGATTGCTTCGTGGATTTGGGATTTGTTTTTTGTTAATAACAAACTATTTTGAAGCATTGAAATCGCCGCATCGGAGTTTCCTTTTACTTGGTGATAAATTGCAGCTAGTGCTTGTGCTACAACTGCTGACCACTCGTCGTTTGGATTTGCTTCCAGTGCTTTTTTATATAGTTCTATAGCGTTATCATATTGTTCTAATTGAACATAAACATAAGCTAGTGAATTTTGGTAGTAGGGGTTATTTTCTTCATATTTTAAAGCTAGTTTAAAAGCAGATAGAGCGTTGATTTTTTCGTCTTTTTTAATATACAAATGTCCCAATTCGTAATAACATTTTGAAAATTCAGGGTATTTGTTTACCAAAATTGTGTAATAATCAATCAAAGTATCAGTTTTGTCTGCTTGATATTCTTCTACAAATTCAATAGCATTAGCTACTTTCATAGGGTCATTGTTTGACAAAATGACAACATTGTTAAAACAATCAAAAGCAATATCTAAGCGGTTTTTCTTTATTGCGATTTTTGCCATTCTTTCATACAGTGCGATTGATTTTTTAGAATTGTCTACAGCACTCAAATACAAATTGTATGCTTGTTTTTCTGAGTTTACTTTTTCTAAAATAGAACCTACTGTTTTGTATTTTGCAAAATTAAAATCATCAACTATATTTTGACAAACCATTTTTATACTTGCTTTGTCAAAAAAGCTCATAATAGCACCGCTAACACCATAATAAACAGCGTTTGTGTAGTCTTTTAGAGATTTTGTTTTGTTTACGCTTTTTATTTTTTCTAACATCGTTAAAGCAAGAACCAATCTTGTTCTTGCTGAAGCAGGTTTTAATTTTATTGCTGTTTCAAATTCTTTTTTTGCTTCGTCAAAGTTTGAATTTAGTGACAAAAAATATCCCAAATAAATATGAGCGTTAGCGTCTTTGGGGCTTAGTTTGACAGCTTTTCTGCATTGCTCTATAGCACTTTCTATTCCTATTTGACCATTTTTATGTAAAAGTGTCGCAAGTCTATAGTAAGCACTTGTTTGTGAGGGGTCTTGGCTTATTGTTTCAATGTAACCATTGATTGCAGAAGTCAAATCTTCATTATTCGCTTTTAATAGATACCTTTGATGAGCTGTGGTTGCTCTTTGCATTGTGTCTTGTGCATTTGTCATTTTCGTATCGTCTTTTCTCTCTTGGGGAATTGTTTTACTTTCTAGCATTTGATATCCTTGTCTTGACAAAATATGTTATTAAAGAATATCGATTTTACAAAATTATGCTTTAACATAATCGAAATTAAATCATACATTTAGAGGAATATATTATATAATTTTTTTAAAAACAAAACAAAAAGACCGACTGTTGTTTTTTAAGCCGGTCTTTTTTAATGAAATTTTGATTATTTTGAACGAGATAATTTGAATTTGTGATTGTCCAGTTCTTCTTTTTTGTTTCCTAGCATTATTTTTTCTGCTTCTTCTAGGATTTTTACTATTGTATAACCGTTTTCGCCGTCTGAGCGTGGAGTTTTGTCGTTTTTGATACAATTTAAGAAATGTTGGCATTCCAGTTTCAATGGTTCGATTTCCAGATAATCAAACACTTCTATGTCTTTTTGAGAATTTTTCTTGTTGTCAAAAACTTTCAACTTGCCTTCTTGTATTGTGTCATCTAAAATAGCTGTCGCTTTTTCCCCACGAACAAGAAGCGTAACACGTTTTTGCGGGTGAATCCAAGAATCAGAAACATGACCTATAACGCCATCTTCAAATTGAATTGTTATATGTGTAATATCGCAAATATTTTCAAATTCGCAACAAGCACCTACTGCATTCAATACTTTAATTGGTTTTTTGCCTGTAACATGTGCAATCATAGAAACATCATGAGGTGCTAAATCCCACATTACGCTTCTATCGTTTTTGAAGTAGTTTATGTTTAATCTATCAGATTGAACGTATTTTATTTCCCCTAAAACACCTTCTGCAATAAGCATTTTCAAACGGTTTACTGCCGGATGATACAACAATAAATGTCCAACAAGAAGTTTTACATTCATTTTTTCAGCAAGTTCTTTCAAAATTAAAGTTTCATTTGCTGAAGTAGAAATAGGTTTTTCTACATAAACGTGTTTTCCTTTTTCAAGAGCCATTTTAACAAGTTTAAAATGTGTATGCGAAGGTGTTACTATACACAGTGCTGTAATTTCGGGATTGTTTAGAATTTCGTTAAAATCGCTTACGGTATTGACGTCTTCATAGAGTTCTTTTACCATTTTGAGATTTTCTTTATCTAAATCACACACGCTATGTAAAGCGTTCAAATTATAAAAATTGCGGACTATATTTCTGCCCCAAAGACCGCAACCTACAACGGCTACACACTTTTTCATTTAAACTTCCTTATTAACTTCTTTTCTTAATTTTAATAAATACATATTTCTTAGTCAATCAATGAGTTGAAAAATCAAAATTTTATATAGTAACTTTTTGAAATAGTTGCTTGTGTTTTGATTAATTCAAAATATTTGTTTCTGTCGTTTGAGATTTTGAAATTCACCCCGTATTCTTTCAGCCTTTCTAATATTGTTTCGTCGTCTTCATCTATGTAGTTAGTGTCTTTGTATATTTCTATCGGGTTTTTTTGTGAAAATCTATACAAATAATTGTAGTACTCGTTCATAATGTATGTTTTGTATGCGTTTGCGAAGTAGTTTTCTTTTAATGTTATAAAACCGTTTGAAAAAAGCAAAACAACAAAAAGATAAAATATGATATTGTTTTTTCTAAAATAATAACAAACCATACAAGGCAAAAGATGTAATTGAACAACGAATCTTGCCCACCAACAGATTGGGTTTAAAAATGTTGTTAAATAAATAATTCCAAAAGCTAAAAAGCCTTTTTTCTTTTTTATCATTAAATAAATAGATAAAATGCAGCTCAATAAAAATATTCCGGAAAACAAATGCCCAAAACCTGAAATCCTGAGTTCTTCTTGTACAAAAGGCATATCAAAATGTGTTGTAAAAGGAATTTTCCAGAAGATTGGAGGAGTTTCAGGGTTATTCATTCTAGCATCAGAAGTTGATGAAAACATTGAGCGAACAAATTTGTATAGATATGGTTTGTTTAAGAATTCTTTTGGGTTTTGACCTGTCATAAAATCTAATTTGTTATAGCCAACAGAAGGATAAAAAGGGTTTTTAAATTTTATTAAATTTGTTCCATAAGGTTGAAAACACAATATCAAAGACGAAACAATCGTAATTAAAACGGGTTTTAAAAAGTCTTTGTTTCTTTTTAAAATCAAATAAAAAACAACAATAACAACCGTATTCAATAAACCTGTATATTTTATTCCAATAGCTAAAATACTAGCCAATACAAAAACAACAGAATTTTTAAAAACATCTTTCTTTTTGTCTATCAAAATCAAAGAAAACATTTGCAAAATAAAAACACAATACAAACTAAAATCTGCCATTTTTGTGTTTACTTGTGTAATTAAAACAGTTAAAGTAAAAATACTTGTACCTAATAGCAAGGTTTTTAAAATCGATAGTTTTCTATTTAAAAAATAAAGGCTGTAAAAAAACGAACAAAAACAAAAAAGATAATTTATAGATTTTGTTATTTCCATATTATTGAAAATAAAATAAAAATTACTTCTCAATAGTTCTATCGCATTCGGGTAACTGCTTGCAAATACGAGATTGTAGTATATATGGTGATTTTTTGAAAAATCTATTATTTTATCAAAAATAGGATTGTATCCCAATCTGAACAAATTTTCTAAAGTAAAATGGTAACATCTTCCATCAAAAGACACATCAATAAAACACATAGAAAATACAAAAGCTAAAATAAAAAATATAAACAAAAGAATATTTTTTTGAAAAAAATGTCCGCTTTTGAACAAATAAATTTCTAAAATTAAAAAAGAAATCAAAACATAAAAATAATTAACGCTCAAATGAAAAATAAAACCGATATTTGATAAAGCAAAAATAGAAAAAAGAAACAATAAAATCGCAAAACTCAAATCAAAACAGTATTTTTTCATTTTTCGTCCTCTTTTAAAACTTTATGATAGAATTTGTGTATGAATAAAATTATTTTAGCACAATTAAATCCAATTTCAGGTAATATTGAGTACAACAAAAACAAGGCTCTTGAGGCTATCAACGAAGCAAAAGAAAAAAACGCAAGTTTGATTGTTTTTCCTGAGTTGTTTTTGTTGGGTTATCCAATTGGCGATATTTTAGAAAGATATCCTTATTTGGCTGAACAATCTGAAATTGCACTCGATGAAATAAAAGAAAAATCAAAAGACATAGCAATTTTAATAGGATATCCGGAAAGAAACAAAGAAAAATTTGGAAAACCTTATTTTAATTCTGTAGCACTTATAAAAAATCAAAAAATAGAAAAAATATTCAGAAAAACACTTCTTCCAAATTATTCTGAACACAATGACTATCGTTATTTTGAGTCTGTTGAAACAACAAAAGAAAATAAAACATTTGAGCTTGATAATAAAAAATTCGGCGTAATAATTTGTGAAGACGGTTGGAATGATTTTGAATTTTTCAAAAGAAATTTATACAAAAACGACCCAATCTCAATAATAGCAGATGACGTTGATGTGATTTTGTGTCCTAGTGCTTCTTGTTCAAGAGTAAAAAAAGAACAATTAAAACACAATATGATGTCATACGTCTCAAAAAAACACAACGTAAAATACGTCTACATAAACCAAGTCGGTGCAAATGACGAACTCGTTTATGACGGAACAAGCAGAATGTATGATGAAAACGGTTCGCTTTGTGCAATGGCAAAGAGTTTTGAAGAAGAACTGTTTGAACTTGATTTAGATAATGAAAACAAAATAAACCCACTGCCACGCGGTTTAGAACTTACTTTAAATTCTCAAAAAGAATTTTCACTAGACCACAAACCTGATTTAGAAAGAACATATCTTGCAATAAAAACGGCAATTTCTGATTATTTTTCAAAAAATGGCTTTAAAAGAGCGGTTTTAGGGTTGTCGGGCGGTTTGGATTCTACAATTTGTGCAGTATTGTTGGCTGACGCTTTAGGAAAAGAAAACGTTTTGGGTGTTTCTATGCCATCAAAATTAACCAGCACAGAAAGCAAAACTGATGCTCAAGATTTGGCAAACAACTTAGGGATAAATTTCTTGACTGTTCCTATAAAAGATTCCGTTGAATTGTTAAAAGAAAAATACAATACGATTTTTTCAAATATAGAAAAAAATTGGCAAAATCGCTACAAAACGACTTTTACAATAGACAATATCCAAGCAAGAAGCAGAAGTATGATACTTTGGGGTATTGCAAACGAATTTGGGCAAACATTACCTATTGCAACTTCAGATAAATCAGAACTATATATGGGTTATGCTACGATAAACGGTGATATGTCCGGTGGCTATGCTCCTATTGCTGATGTTGTAAAAACAAAATTATTTGCACTTGCTCGTTGGTTGAATGAAAATAGACAAACAAAAAATGCAATTCCGGAAAGCATAATCCTAAAACCCCCGGGGGCAGAGCTTGCAATAGATCCAAAAACAGGAAACACACTTCTTGCAGAAGATGCTCTTATGCCTTATGAATTTTTAGATGAGGTCATTTGGAGGATTGAAAATTTGGGTCAATCAATAGATGATATGTTGAAAGTGGAATTTTTGTACGAAAAGAAAAATTCTCTTGATATAGAAACAAAAACAAATTGGCTTAATAAATTCTTCAAAAGACTAAATACAGCACTCTACAAATGGTATATTGTTCCGCCTTCTCCAATTGTTGATGCTCATTCAATAAACAAAATAGAATTCAAACAACCAATTATTTCTAATATAAATTATTTTAAATAAGGAGAAAATATGAAAAAAAATCTTTTAACTTTAGCAATGTGTTCTATCATGTTTGGTTTAGGTTTTGGAGTGAACAGTATTGCAATGAGCGAAAACGCAGCTCAAAAAGTAGCTTATGTTAATGTTGCAAAACTTCTTTCTTCTTCAAAAGCTCTAAAAGCTGCTGAAGATGCTAAAACAAAACAAACAAAAGAAATGTTGAATTGGTACGATACAGCAAGCCAAGATATCCAAAAACAGTCTACACCTGAATTAAAACAACAAGCAATAAAAAAATACGAAGCACAATTGACTCAAAAGAAAAAGAACATAAAAGACGCTTATGCTAAAAAAGTAAACGAAGTCGATGCACAATTGAGCAATATTATTTCTCAAAAAGCAAAAGAAATGGGCTATGATATCGTGTTTAGATCAGACGCTGTTTTGTATGGCGGAAACGATATAACTTCTTCAGTTGTGCCTCTTGTAAAATAAAAATAATCAAAATCGGAGTTTATGACTCCGATTTTTTTGGGTTTAAATTTTTGTCCATTTTGTCTGCAAAATACGTTGTTGCAATAGGCAATATTCCATAATACACAAATGCAAACACGACAGTTGGTCTTAGGATATTTATTCCTTCGATGTATTTGTTTAGTTTTGGATTGTTTTTGTTTATGGTTTTAAAATTTTCGATAGATTTTTTTGTGCCTGTTTGAATTAATTTGTCTAGTGAACAACCAAACAATATACTGGCTGCTGTTGATAGGATATTGTTGTATATAAGGGGTCTTTTTCTTTCTTGTTTTATTTTTTTTGAATTTTTTGTATGAAAAATAGAAGCCCCTGTCAACAATACATCACCAATAACAGAAAAATCTCTTGCGATGTTGTTGCTGTTTGGACTGTGCTTTTTGGAAAAATTTTGAACAGTTTCGTTGTTTATTATTTTTGATATTCCGTTTTCAAAAAGTCCTATTTTTTTACTTGTAAAAGAAATATTTTGAAAAGAAGGAAGTTTTTCCATTCCTTTAAAAATAGCAGGATTTATTGTGTCTTTTTCTTCTTTTTTGTTAAAAAATTTATTTGCAATAACAGGTATCAATGCTACTGTTAAGTAGGATTTTGGTATAGCGGTTATCAGGTTTGTGCTTTGTTTTATTGTTTGAGTCAAAAAACTGTAGCTTTTTTTGTCAGGGTAAAAGTTTTTTAATGTATTTTGATTTAAAAAATCTTTTGGGTTTTTGTTTATTTTTTTGATTGCGTTTTCAACAGGCAAAGCTATAGTTTCTGCGAGTAGCAATTTTGCTGCAGCAGAAGAAATAGAATTTATTGAAGCGTATTTTTTGTTTTCTTTGTCTGTTTTTGGAGTCAAAGAAATCGCCAAAGGTCTTAATGCCATAGCACCAACAAAAGAAGCACCAAGAGAAAAACTTGCACCATGGTCTGCAATTTTTTCTAGAGCATTCAGTGTTATTT
>CAKURN010000019.1 GCA_934675695.1 uncultured Candidatus Melainabacteria bacterium
TACCGTAAAGACTTTCATCGCCGACAATACTCGAAAGGGTAGTCGCACCCTTTTTATGGTATTCATTACTTTAATCTAGCTTAGAAAGAACATACTTTAATTTACCCTACTAGCTTTTAAACATTTAGTCTTTGTTCTTGTTGACTTCTTTTCTAGCAAAATTTCTACCTTTTTTGTAAATTGTTCTTAATAATTTTTTTAATTTTCTAAAGTCTGCGAATTTAACACTACTTTTAATTCATCAACAATAGAATCTAGAGTGTTTTGGGTTGATTTAGTCGGTTGTTCCAGCAATTTTGTGATATTTTTTCTTGTTTCAATAGGGATATTTTCTTTAGAAAAGATATAAATATCTATATCAGAAATAGTGTCAGAAGTTTTTGCAGTTGTTGAACCTCCGATTGCTATTGCTTCTATATCTGTTGATGTTGCGTATTGTTTTAGTATTTTTTCTAAAAAATTATCCATAAAAATCCTATTTTTTAGAAATTATGCTACAAATTCGTTTGAAATTTTTAAAAATTGTTTTTATTTTGCATTACAAATTTATAAACTTAGGCGTATTGTCTTTGATGGTTCTTTTACCATCAGGTGTTATTGTGATAATTTTTTTACCTTGACCATAGTCTACAGTTATTATTTTATCTCCCAATTCGTTTATTTCTTGAGTTCTGGTTGCTTTTATTTTGCCATTTATGGTTGTAATGCCATCTTTTGTTGTTCTGTATGTAGATTCTTTTTTATATTTAATTGGTGATAATTCTAATTTACTATCTATTATTTCGCCAGTTTTTGTATTTGTGGTAGTTCTTCTTAGAGCTTGCCTTTTTAGGGAATTATTGGTTTTTTCATACAAGTTTAGTTCCTCTTTTGTTGACAATATTGTGCCATCTGACAATTTTTTAACTTTTGAAACAACATCACCATAAAATCCACGTTTTTTTTGTTATAATTTCATCTTGCGAAATTTGGGTTTTTCCAATCGATTCAAAACCATCAGAATAAATATTGCGTATGAATGTTTCTATGGTTTTGCTTCCGTTGTCATTTATATAAACTTTTTTGATAGTTGGAATGTTTACTCATAGGCATTAGAAAATAGATAATGTGATTTATATAATACTTATTACTATGGAATTAAACAAAGATGTAGAGAAAAAATTTGGTGCAAAACTTGCTTATGTTAGAAAAAGCAAAAAACTATCCCAAATAAAATTGGCGGAGATTGTAGATATGAATTTTAATTACATAGGACAAATTGAGCGTGGCGAAGCTAATGTTACAATAAATACAATGAAAAATCTTGCTAATGCTTTAGAAGTTGAATCATAGGAATTGTTTGATTTTAAATTTTAAAAGTATTATTTTTCTAAGTATTTTTTTAGATATTTTCCGGTGTAGCTTTTTTTGTTTTTTATTATTTGTTCGGGTGTGCCTTTGAAAACGACATTTCCGCCGCCTTCTCCACCTTCCGGGCCTAAATCAATTATCCAATCTGCACATTTTATGATATCCATATTGTGCTCAATGATTAATATCGTATTTCCGTTGTCTGCCAACTGCTGCAACATAAGCATAAGTTTATCTATATCATAAAAATGAAGCCCTGTTGAAGGTTCATCTAGGATATACAATGTTTTTCCTGTTGAGCGTTTGTTTAATTCCAGTGCAAGTTTTACCCTTTGAGCTTCGCCACCTGATAGCGTTGTTGCACTTTGCCCTAATTTTATATAATCAAGCCCTACATCGTACAATGTCTGCAATCTGTTTGCGATTTTTGGTACATTTTTGAAAAATTCAAGAGCCTCTGCTACGTCCATTTCTAAAACATCTGCAATTGATTTTCCTTTGTATTTTACTTCTAGAGTTTCTTGGTTGTATCTTTTTCCTTTGCAAACGTCACATGTTACATAAACATCAGATAAAAAGTTCATTTCGATTTTCAAAACCCCGTCGCCTGAGCATTTTTCGCATCTTCCGCCTTTTACATTAAAAGAAAATCTGCCTTGTTTATAGCCTCGCATTTTGGCTTCCGGAGTTTGAGCGAACAATTCTCTAATATGAGTGAAGACTTCCGTATACGTTGCAGGGTTGGAACGAGGGGTTCTGCCTATCGGAGATTGGTCTACAACGACAAGTTTGTCTATGTGTTTGAAACCTTTTATTTCGTCTACACCTTGGGGTTTTGGTTT
The DNA here is from genome assembly GCA_934675695.1 of uncultured Candidatus Melainabacteria bacterium. Taxonomy (GTDB): domain Bacteria; phylum Cyanobacteriota; class Vampirovibrionia; order Gastranaerophilales; family Gastranaerophilaceae; genus RUG14156. Next base: position 2,193 of record CAKURN010000019.1, read on the forward strand.
ATTTCTTAACAATTCGTGGCGTGCGTATTGAGAAATTATATCAGATACTAAAGTTGATTTTCCTGAACCGGAAACGCCTGTGATTGCAACGATTTTGCCTAAAGGGATATTAACGTCAATGTTTTTTAAGTTGTTTTTGTGTGCGTTTTTTATTTCTAAAAATTCGCCATTTCCTTCTCGTCTTTCTTTTGGGATTGGAATTTGTTTTTTGCCTGACAAATATTGTCCGGTTAAAGATGTCGGACAGTTTTTTATGTCTTCTATAGAGCCGCAAGCAACAATATTTCCACCTTTTACGCCTGCATAAGGCCCGATATCAACGATATAGTCGCTTGCTTTCATAGTGTCTTCGTCGTGTTCTACGACAATTAGGGTATTACCTAGATTTCTCAATTTCATCAATGTAGAAATCAACATATCGTTATCTCTTTGATGAAGTCCGATTGAGGGTTCATCTAATACATACAAAACACCAGATAAGCCGCTTCCTATTTGAGTTGCAAGACGAATTCTTTGAGCTTCTCCACCTGAGAGAGTGCCTGCACTTCTTGCTAAAGTTAAATACCCCAAACCTACATCAAGCAAGAATTTTAACCTTGCTCTTATTTCGTCTAACAATTGATGAGCGATTTTCATTTTAAATTCGTTTAAAACCAAATACAATTCTTGAATAAAATCGTATTCTTTTTCGATAGACATTGAACAAAATTCAAAGATATTTTTGTTGTTTACGGTAACTCCTAAAGCAAACGGGTTTAATCTGCCGCCTTTACAAGCTTTACAGGGGTTTGTTATCATGTATTTTTCTATTTCTGCTCTAACGATATCAGAATCAGATTCGTATTTTTTTGTTAAGTAAGGAATTACTCCTTGATAGCTCATAACGTGGGTACGATAGTGTTTTGTACCAAAATCAGCGTAAGTTATTTTGATTTTTTCATCACCATTTCCATATAAAATTATGCCTTTTTGAGCGGGTGTTAGGGATTTAAACGGGGTTTCAAAATCAATTTTGTAGTGGTCGCAGACGCTTTTTATTACGTCAGAATAATATGGGTTTGCTGTTTTTGCCCAAGGATAAATAGCACCGTCTTTTAGGGATTTTTCTTTATCAGGAACAACAAGCTCCGGTGAAATTTCAAAATGTGCACCTATCCCATTACAAACAGGACAAGCTCCTTGCGGGTTATTGAAACTCATCAAACGGGGCGTTAATTCTTCAAAACTGATAGAACAATCAGGGCAAGCCAATTTTTCAGAAAAAATAATGTCTGAATTGTCTTCTATTTTGTTTACGATTAAAAGCCCGTCTGATTTCATTAATGCAGTCTGGCATGAATCGAAAATCCTTGATTTCATTGAATCTTTTACAATTATTCTATCGACAACAATTTCTATTGTGTGTTTTTGTGTGCGATTGAGTTCTATTTCGTCTTCTTCCAGATTGTAGATTTTGTTATCAACACGAACACGAATAAACCCTTCTGACAGTAAACCGGACAAAGTTTGTCTGTATTCGCCTTTTTTGCTTCTTACGATAGGTGATAATAGTTGAATTTTTGTTCCCTCTTTTAAAGACATTATTTTTTCAACGATTTCATCTATTGTTTGCGGAACAATCTCTTTGCCGCATTTTGGGCAATGAGGAGTGCCTATTCTTGCATACAACAATCTTAAATAATCATAAATTTCTGTAATTGTACCGACAGTGGAACGGGGGTTGTTCGAGGTAGATTTTTGGTCAATTGACACAGCAGGCGAAAGCCCGTCTATTCTTTCTACATCGGGTTTGTCCATTTGTCCTAAAAACTGTCTTGCATACGCAGATAAACTTTCGACATATCTTCTTTGACCTTCTGCAAAAATGGTGTCAAAAGCTAAAGAACTCTTTCCTGAGCCTGAAACTCCGGTGAATACAGTTAATTCGTTTTTTGGGATTTTGAGTGAAACGTTGTTTAAATTGTGAACGTTTGCACCATAAATTTCTATTTCGTTGTTCATAACAAAATTTTAGCACAGGGTTTTTAAAAAAAATATCAAAATTTAAAATTATTAATCCATTTCTTTTATTACGGAAAATAGTGTTTTGTTTACTTTTGATAGAAGTTTTTCTTCTTCTTTTTCTATGTTTTCTTTTGAATATTGACCCTCACAAGTAGGAACATATCTGGAATAATAGCTTGCGTTGTATTTTAGATTGCCTAAAGTTTTTGCAAAATAATTTAAGGCTAAAATATCGTTGTAGCTTTCTTTTAGAGAGTTTGAAGAATTTTCGTATTTTTTTTGAAAACTTTGACACAACAAATCAATCATATTCACGCTAGCGTTGAATCTTTGGATATTGCCTTTTTCTTCTAGGCATTTTTGCAAATTTTCTATCGAAACTTTAATTTTAATCAAATCATTCACATACAAACTGTTCGGCTCTTTTTTGGCGATTTTATCTAAAAACAAAGTATCATCAAAAGGTGCTTCTTGAAAATCGTTTTCATCTATTTCGTCATTTTCTTTTGGAATTTGCATATTAATATTAGAAGAAGTTTTTGTCTGCTGCTTCATGTATTGAAAATCTGCCTCAATATCAGGCAAAGTGCCATAGTAGCCTCTTGGGATTTCTTCTTCTTTGTTAGTTAAGTAATTGAATTTTTTGTTTTTTTGTTTTGGCGGTTTTTTTGAGGGTTTTTCTTTTGTTATTGGTTCTTCTTTTATTACGTTGTTTGGGGTTTTTGGCTTTTCTATCGGAAAAAAAGTATTCAACTGATAGCTTTCATCAGCAAAAGCAACTGAAAACAAAAACAACAATATTAAAAATATGTTTGAAGATTTTTTCATAAATTATTTTAATATATTATCTAGCATAGTTTGCAACAATGAATCGTAATTTGAAAATATTTTGCTTGCAACTTCCATCTGGTTTTTTGCTTGTTGCCAATATGTTGAATTGGCTTTGAAATCTATATTTGACAATTCGATTAACCCGCTTCTTATTTCGCCTCTGCCTGCAACGGGTTTTCCTGAGTTTTTTGTTTCTAAAAACTGTCCGTCTTTGTATTCAAAGAGTTCTTGAGAATTGTGAAAATTTGCAAGAGCGATTTTAAACAACGGAGTCATTTCTTTTCCATTGTTCGCTTTTCCATAAAAGACGCCATCGCCTTTTATTTCAAATTCGTCGTATTTTCCAAGGTATTTTCCATTATCAGGGTCAATCCAGAGTTTGATTTCTGTAGTTGGAATATCCATAGCCCCGCCTGTTGCAAGAGAATCGTCTTTTGATTTTGTAGCTGACATAATTTCGCCTTTGTCGTTTAAGATGTAACCTTGTACGGCAGAACCGTCAGGAGCTCTATATACACCATCTCCATCGAACTTAAATTCTCCAAGACGAGTATAAGCACGTCTTCCTTCTTCATTTTTCAAAACGAAGAAGCCTGTGCCTTCTAAATAAACATTTTCATCAGAAGTTCCGGGGATTGCTTTTCCTTGTCCTAGGTTTTTTAGGGGTCTATCCGGCATGATATTATCTAAATATGTTTTAAATGTCATTTGGCTTTCTCTATAACCGGGGGTGTAGAGGTTCATCATATTTTCAGCCAAATCGTCCATCCACAATCTGGTGTTTCTAGTGTAGTTTATTGCATTTATGTACATATTTGTCATAGTTTTTTCCTTTTAAAAGACTAATTTATCAAATCCATCATAGTTTGGAGGAGGTCTTTGTATGTCGACATTATTTTTCCTGAACAATCAAACTGATGTCTTGCAAATTTCCAAGAATTTACATTTGCTCTTAAATCAACATTTGATGTTTCAATAGAACCGCTTTTTACTTCTCCTGTGGCTATTGTGGGTTTGCCCGAGTATGCGGTTTCCAGAAATTGTCCATTTTTAAATTCAAAAAGCTCATTCGGGTTGTTGAAATTTATCAAAGCCAATTTATACAAAGGTACAGAAGTTTTTCCGCTATCCATTTTTCCGTATAATACGCCATCTTCTTTGATTTCAAATTCTTCGTATTTCCCAAGGTATTTTCCATTATCAGGGTCAATCCAGAGTTTGATTTCTGTGGTTGGAACAGCGTTTGCACCGTTTTCTTCAATTATTTTTTGAAAAGCTGAAGAATCGAGAGATTTTGTGCCTGACATGATTTCGCCTTTGTCGTTTAAGATATAACCCTGCACGACTGAACCGTCAGAGGCTTTGTAGACGCCTTCTTTATCAAATCTAAAATCACCAAATCTGGTGTAGGCGAGTTTTCCTTCTTCGTTTCTGATGACAAAATACCCTTTTCCTGCAAGAAATACATTAGAATCAGAAGTCCCCGGGATTGCTTTTCCTTGTGTAAGGTTTTTTTGAGCTTTATCAAGGATAGAAGTGTCAAGATATGTTTTGAAACTTACTTGATTTTCTTTGTATCCGGGGGTGTATGCATTCATTAGATTTTCTGAAACTGAATTCATCCAATACATCGCATTTTTTTGGGTATTTATTGCATTTATGTATGAATCTCTCATTGGTTTCCTCGTTTTTTCTTTTGATTTTGATTTTGACTTTGGTTGTTATTTTTGTATTTTGAATAAGACAGTTGACTGTAGTTTATTTCTTCATCATCAAATCGCTGCTTAAGGCAATTTATGTTGTTTTTTAAATAACTTTCGACTTCTGAAGTTCCGGGGATAAAGTGGGCTTGGATTTTGCCTTTGTTGTCGAGTTTTAGTATTACTGTTACATCGTTATCAAAATCCAGTCTTATGGGTTTTTTTGTATCAAAAGAAGTCTGAAGCATATTCAATAGCGGGTTTGAGGCATCTATTTTTTTGCCGTCTTGAGAGATGTTGATTTTGTTGTCTTCTACGGTATAATCTATTAAATTTTGTTGATTTAATAGATTAACAAAAAATATAGCGTCATTTACACCGATTTTATCTGCATTTATATCAAATTCTGACCCAAAATCAAGTTCTAGAAATTTTGCATTTATTTCGTCTTCTATAGTCGTATTATTTTTTGAGATAAAGTTTTCTATTATGTTTTCCAGTCTTGTTTTTATATCACAAAATACCCCTGTGGTTTTTTGAGTATAGTTGTTTTGTCCAAAAATATCATTTACGTTGTTTTGGATTTTGTCTGTTAAGCGTTCTTGTTGTGTGATTGTTGTATTTATTTGGGTCATTTAGTAGTCCTGTTCGTTTTGGAGTTTTAGTAATTCTTCCATTTCCTGTTCTTCTTTTTTTTCTCTATTTTTGATGAAGAATTTTTGTGAGCCTATTTCGTTTAATTCTTTTAATTCTCTCGCTTTTTCTTCTTGTTTGTATTCTTCTCTTTTGTTTTCTTTATGTTTTTCTAAAACATTAACTTCTTGTTCACGTTGTCTTAGAATGTCTTTTTCTTTTTCTAATTGAGATATAGCTTCTTGTTTTTCTTGTTTTAGTCTTTCATCTTCTTTCCACAAGTGTTTTATGAAATTGTCGTACTGTTCGTACATCATGGGGTTTGCTTGTCGCATTTGGATTGAGAGATTTTGTATTTCTTCTTTGTTTTTTATTATGAGCAATTCAATTCTGTCTACTTCTTCTTGAGCTTTTATTACTTCTTGTAACTGTTCTTCTTTTTTTCTTATTCTGATTTCTAAAATTTTTTGAAGTCTATATCGAAAAGGCATAATTACTCTCCGGTATTTTAGTCGACAGAATATAGTTCTTGTTTAATAAAAAAATTGATAAAGTCAAAAAAATCAATTAAATATATGATTTTCATTAAAAATATATAGCCGATAATTTTATTGTTATGATGAGGGGTCTATTAAAAAAAGTATTTTTTATTTTTCTTCTGTTGTTTTTTGTAAACAGTAGTTCTTATGCACTGGAAAAAATCGGTATAATAACAGATACGCTGTTGACGCCTGTTAATTATTACAATGCATACTACAAAACTCCGGAATTTTTTGCACAAGATATAAGAGTCCAATTGATGAAGAAAAATGTCCAAGTTGTACAAATAGATGATGCACGTGCTGCAATAAAAAAAGCAGGCATGGTACAAAGAGATTTGGAGAATTTGACGGCTTTGCAACAAGGCTACAGTATTGAATATCCTACGCTAAGAAAAATTGCAAAATACATAGGTGTTTCAAAAATGGTAGTCGTAACAATGGGAATGGACACTCAGAGGGATTTTTGCAAAAATACACTTTGGAATATTATGAATGTTCCGGGGCAAGACACAGTCAATCCTACTCATAGAGTGAATGTGTATGTTAGTTTTGTTGATGTAAAAAACGAAACTGTGCTGTGGGAAAGCATTTATGCTAAAAACATCAGAAACAACAAAATGAAAAATCTGGATACGACGGTTTCTTCTAATTATGAAGGTATGTTGAGATTGAAAGAATACTCAAAATATATCAGTCCGGATATCGCATATAATGTTAAAATGAAAATGTTAAACGTAAATTACGTTGAACCTCCGACAGCAATTACAAGAAGTAATGTAAAACAGTACATAAAAGACAAACATAATATAGGAGTTAAAAAAGAACTTTCTGAAATCGACCGTCAAAAATGGGATACTGAAAAATTGATGCTCGATACAGAAGCAAATATAAAAACTACTGCAAATAGAGCAAAAAACGGCACAATTACTTTTGGAAACAAAGTAAAAGACGTTTCTATTAAAGTAGGAAACAAGACAAAAAACGGTTTCAACAATTTGAAGAAAAGATTTTCAAAAGACAAATTTCAATCACTATAAAAAAAGGAACAAAAAATGGCAAAACCCGTAAATGAAAAAGAAGATAAAAATCCTAATAACAAAAAAGAAATAAATACAAGCACAATGATGATAATTACAGCAGGGATTATTACGATTATTGTTGTTATTTGTATGTTGATTTTGTATTTGTTGATTGATACTTCAATGAATAAAAAACTTGCAAAATTGGCACCTGATGAACAAGAACAAATTGATGACGAGGAAGAAGAAGAACCCAACATCACAAAACAAGAGGGTGTATTGTTAGATTTAGGCGATTTTGTGTTGAATTTGGCTGATACAAGTGCAAGAAGATACATAAAAGTTGCTGTTGCATTAGAATTGTCAAAAACAAAAGAAGAAATAGAAAGCCAAGCTTCTCAACCTGAAGCAAAAGGCGGCCATGGAGAAGGTGAAACTGCAGTTGATCCTAATGCTGCAATCATTGCTGAAATGGAAAGATATAAACCCGTAATTAGAGATTCTATAATTTCTACTTTGTCAAACAAAACATCTGATGAGTTGTCTACTTCTATCGGAAAAGAAATGGCAAAAGACGAAATATCAGAAGCTGTAAACGGAATTTTTGATAACAGAAGAAAAGTAATAAGAGTAAGTTTTGGACAATTTATTATTCAATAGTAGGTAAAAGTGGACGAAAATAAAGATAATTTGAATAATGAATTTGGCGATAGTATGTTTTCTTCAGATGGAAATGATAGTATGTTTTCATCAAGCGGAAACGACAGTATGTTTTCTAATAACGAAAATGATAGTATGTTTTCTAATGATGAAGATGATAGTATGTTTTCAACAAAAAATGAAGATAATTCTTCTATCATTGAAAACAATACAGAAGATTCAATGAATGATGATAAAAATTCTTCTACAGAAAATCTAGATACTACTTCAATACCTTCTATAGATGAAAATAATGAAAAAATCATTGATGTAGAAGAAATTGTTCCAACACAAACACCTAACGAAGAATATGAAATTTTATCAAAAGAAGAAAATAAAAATCTAAAACCTAAAAAAGAAGATATGGGGCTAAGATTTGAAGAAATAGACGAAAATACAGAAATCGATGATACGATGGTTACTGTTCGTCCTGTCAGGTTTCAAGAATTTGATGAACCTAGTCTAAATTTAACAATCAAAAAAAATCTCGATATAATGCAAGATGTTCCTATGCATATAACAGTAGAGCTTGGGCGTACAAAATCTACAATAAAAGAAATAATAAATATGGAAATAGGTTCTATTGTTGAATTAGACAAAATCGCAGGGGAACAGGTTGAGATTTTTGTAAATGAAAAACTCGTTGCAAGGGGCGAAGTCATTGTAATAGAGGACAAATTTGGCGTTCGTGTAGTAAATACAAACATTCCTAAAGAAAACTTCTAATTTTTTAAAAATATGTGTTACAATAAAAAACAACAAAGAAAATTGCCAAAGATTAACTGGAGATAAAATGATTGCAACTCTAATAAACATGTCGCTTTTGGTTATTTTTGTTTTGTATCTTCGCTGGATATACAAAAAAGGGCAAAAATTAAAAAACCAAATCCAAAAGTCTTTTGAAACGTTAGATGTATATCTTCATCACAGATATGAACTCGTGCCTGAATTGTTAGAAAATATAAAAAGTGTATTACAAACTCAAGAAAAAATTTTGTTGAGAATGAAAGACTTGATAAAATATGATTATTCTACATTAACAAAAGAAGAAAAATTAAAATTAAACGGAAGGATTTCAACAGGGCTTGAGAAGTTATTTACAGGAAGTGAAAAAATCGAATCTTTAGAAACGAATCCTGAATTTAACAGATTAAAAACCAAGATTTCAGATTTTAACGATACTATTGAAAGAAGCAAAAAAAACTACAACCACGCTGTAAAAGAATATAATGATTACTTGCAAAAACTTCCACACTGTATTTTTACTCCGATGTTCAAATACGAATATGAAGAAACATTTGAAAATGTTTCAGAAAAATTGAAAAACAAAAATGATTAGTTTTGTTGCTGATAAATTCTAGCTGTTGCACATTTTGTATCTTTTATTGTTGAATAAACTATTCTAACAATTCTATCTGATACAATATCTACTCTAGAATATGCGATATCGTTTTCTTTTTTGTCTAAGTCTTCAAAACTTCTTAATTTTAGTTTTCCATATTCTTGTGTACCTTGGTAAAAAACAAGCATAGATTCGTTTTCTAGAGTTTCTTCTTTTATTTTGTAATTGCCTAAAGGAATGATTTTGTTATCAACACCAACAATTGAAACCAAAAGTTTAATATAATAAACGCCGTTTTTTATGTCTTCTATTGCTTTTTTTTCACCACCAATGTCGATTTTTGTGTCTTGTTGAGGTAGATTGGTTTGCGGTTGGACACCGTATTTTCTACCAAATAAAAACGCTTTTAACTTTCCGCCTACTGTGTTTTCGACAGGTTGGGGGGTGAGTTTGTTTATTGTATCGTTAAATTGTTTGTTTGTGACGGGTTTTATGCCATCAAATGCTGTATCAATAAAATTGAAGTCAACATCGCTAAACATATCTTCGGCAAAAGTTGCTGAAGATAAGCTAAACAACATAAATAAAATTAAAAAAGCTGATCTTAGAAGAAGTTTAGGTATAGTTTTACAAGATACTCATTTATTTACGGGAACAGTGGCAGATAACATAAGATACGGAAAATTAGATGCTACAGATGAAGAAGTAATGAATGCAGCAAAACTTGCCAATGCCCATGGA
>CAKURN010000020.1 GCA_934675695.1 uncultured Candidatus Melainabacteria bacterium
TAACTAATTCAGAAATAACTTGATAAAGAGTATTATGAGCTTTTTTAAATTTCATAATATTTTCATCAGGTTTTGAATTTATTGCAACAGGAATAATGATAGAAGTAATTATTCCAATCACAGTTAACGTTATCATAACTTCTGCTAGAGTGAATGCTTTGTTTTTCATAATTTTATATAAACCATTAATTTAATTGACTTAATAACTTAAATCTAGCGTATCAGTCTATAAAAATAATAAGCGTATTAGTCTATATTGTCAACTATGAATACAAAAATATTAGAAAATTTGGGCAAGAAATTAAAAGAAATAAGAAAAAATAAAGGTTTAACCCAAGAACAACTGGCTGAAAAAGTTTCTATTCACCCGACTTATGTAGGCAAATTAGAGAGTGGAAAAAATAACGTATCAATCAAAATGCTCTTTAAAATTTCAAGAGCATTAAAAGTAAAATTATCTGATATTTTTGAATTTGATAAGTAATTAATTATTCAAACTATGTAAAGGTGCAGGGATTCTGCCGCCTCTATTTACAAATTTTTCTGATGAGAAACTATTTACTTTCATAATTGGAGCAGTACCCAACAAACCGCCAAATTCCGCTTCTTGTCCTACTGTTTTTCCAATAACCGGAATAATACGGACTGCTGTTGTTTTTTTATTTATCATTCCTATTGCCATCTCATCTGCAATAATACCTGCAATAGTAGAATTTGGAGTGCTTCCGGGGATTGCTATCATATCTAATCCAACAGAACAAACGCTTGTCATAGCTTCTAATTTGTCTATTGTAAGAGAACCTAATCTAGCTGCTTCTATCATGCCTGCATCTTCTGAAACAGGAATAAAAGCCCCCGACAATCCACCAACAAAACCCGATGCCATAATGCCACCTTTTTTAACTGCATCATTCAACATAGCAAGTGCAAGCGTCGTTCCATGGGTTCCAGCTTGTTCAAGTCCCATTGCTTTAAAAATTTCCGCAACGCTATCACCCTGAGCAGGAGTAGGAGCAAGCGACAAATCTATTATTCCAAACGGAACACCCAATTTTTTGGCAAGTTTGTTTCCGATTAATTCGCCTGCAACGGTGATTTTAAAAGCCATTTTTTTGATTGTTTCTGCTATTTTTCCAAAATCAGCATTATCGTCTAATTGTGCTATTGCAGAAGAAACAACCCCAGGGCCTGATACACCAATGTTCAAAGCACATTCGGCTTCGTTTATTCCGCAAAATGCACCTGCCATAAAAGGGTTGTCTGTAACGGCATTGCATAAGCAAACGAATTTTGCAGCCCCGATTGAATCGTTTTCTTTCGTAAGTTCAGCGGTTTTTTTGATAACTTCAGCTGTTTTCAATACAGCGTCCATATTTATTCCGGCTTTTGAAGTTCCCAAATTGACAGATGAACACAATTTGTTTGTAGAAGCCAGTGCCTCAGGAATTTGTTCAAAAAATCTTTTATCGCCTTTTGTAAAGCCTTTATCTACTAATGCGGAAAATCCGCCTATAAAATCGACACCGACTTCTTTGCCTGCTTTGTCTATCATTTGTGCAAGATAAACATAATCTACATTGTCGCAACTTTCTCCAATTAAAGAAATAGGTGTTAGTGCAATTCTTTTGTTGACGATTGGAATAGAATATTCGTCTTCAAATGTGTTTGCATATTTGACCAAATTTGAAGCGTATTTAAGGATTTTGTCGTAGATTTTTGCTGCTGTTTTTTTGGTATCTGTTGTACAACAATCTCTCAAACTCAACGATAGAGTCGTTGTTCTGATATCGAGATGATGTATTTTTATCATTCTTATTGTTTCAAGAATGTTTTGTTGATTAAATGTTGTCATTTCGTTCCTTAAATTGTGTGCATTTTGTCAAAAATGTCTTTTTTTTGCACCCAAATTTCCATTCCCAGTTCATTTGCTAAAGATGTCATTTTGTCTTTAAATTCTTTAAAAGTAATTTTTAAGTTTTTTATATCACCTAACATCATCATAACAAAACTATCTTGCATGATAGTTTGTTTGATATCTTCTATGTTTACGTTATATTCTGCAAGACAGTTAGAAACACTCGCTACAATACCAACTTTATCTTTTCCTGTAACAGTGATAATAATTTGGTTTTGTATTTCTTCTTCTAGATTTTTTTTTAACATTTATTTCACGTCTTTCTTGATGACAATCAAATTGTTCATAATTTTCATCGCAACCGTCGGGAAGACAACATTTTTTAATCCATCTGCGACAGATACTACACTACCTGCTTTTAAAGTAACTTCTTCACCTTTGTACATAAAAGTATAGTCTGTATCTCTATCTGATCTGATTGTAATTTTGTTTTCTTCTCTTGTCATTTTTCTTTCCTTTTTAGTTATTCATTATCTCAACACCACTAGATGTACCCAAACGTACAGCACCGGCATTAATGAGTTCTATCGCTTGAGAGTAGTTTTTTATTCCGCCACTCGCTTTGACTTCTAAACCATAAGGGTGTACTGTTTTGTACATCAATTTTACATCTTCGACTTTTGCCCCAACACCGTTTTTTACAAAGCCTGTCGAAGTTTTTACAAAATTAGCACCTGCTTCTATTGAGCAATTAGATGCTATTATTATTTCTTCTTTCGTCAATAAATCAGTTTCTATAATTACTTTTAGATTGTGATTTTTACAAATTTCTTTTGTGCGTTTAATGTCATTTGTTACTGTTTTGTAGTTTTTGTTTTTTAATTCAGCCAAATTTATCACTGTATCAATCTCGTCTGCTCCATCATTGAGAGCTTTTTCCGTCTGAAATAGAACAGTTTCTATTGTGTTTGCACTGAGTGGGAAATTGACAACAGTAACGACTTTTGTGTTTTTATCTTGCAGTAAATTTTTTGCAAATTTTACGTAATTCGGGTTTATACAAACACCCAAAAAGTCGTATTCAAGTGCTTCTTTTATTAATTTTTTGATATCGTCATCGTTTGCTTGAGGTTTTAATAAAGTGTGCTCAATGTAGTTATTTATTTTCATAAAATAATTATATCAAAAAATAAAATAAAATAATTAGTTTGTTAATTTAATATAACTTGATTTTTTAAACAAAAATCTTTATCGCAACAAGAAATAATATTGTTCAATGTAATATTTAAAATTCTTGTATTGGCTTCTACAGTGTTGTATGCATTATGAGGGGTTATTATTACATTGTCTAATTGCATTAGTTTTTGAATAAAGAAGTATTTTTTTAAACAGTAATTTTTTAAATTGTCGAAATTTTGGCATTTTTCTTTGCTGTTGCAGAGAGTTTCTTCGCATTCTATTACATCAAGTCCCGCACCTTTGATTTTTTTGTTTACAAGTGCCATATACAAGTCTTTTGTATTTACGGTTTCACCTCTTGAAACATTAATCAAAAACGAATTTGGTTTCATAAGCGAAAGAGTGTATTTATTAATTAAATTTCTGGTTTTATCTGTCAGTGGACAATTTAAAGTAACAAAATCAGATTTAGACAACAATTCGTCAAGCTCTACAAAATTGTATGCACCTTGTTTATTTATATCACAGACCAAAACCTCCATATTAAAACCCTGAGCGATGTTTATTACTTTTCTTCCAATGTTTCCCGCTCCTATTATTCCTATTGTTTTTCTGCACAATTCTATACCCATAATGTCATCTGCATCAACGATACCTTTTTTAAGGTCAGAGGTTGTTTTATTAGTTTTTTTAATTAAAGATAAAATCAGCATAAAAACATACTCTGCAACGGTAGAATTTCCGTAATTCGGGGCATTGAAGACTTTTATGTTTTTTTCTTTGCAATAATTTAAATCAACGTTAGAAAAGCCCATACATCTTAAAAATACGTATTTTAGGTTGTGAAATTGTTCTAAAACTTCTTTTGTAAGTTCAGAAGAAACAAAACAACATATCGCTTCTGAATCTTTTTGTTTTTCGTCTACAAAAGTGTCTGAAGTCAAGGAATGTCTTAAAAAAGCAGGCTCAATCGTGTTTGGAATTTTGTCCAATAAGTAATTAAATTCAAAATCTTTTATTTCATAAAATAGTATTTTCATAAAAAAATAATATTATTAAGTTTTGTATTTTTTAATTAGCTTTTTGTGCAATTTTTAGGTGTAAAAAAAATATTTATGCTATATTGTTTGGTGTTTAATAAGGAGTTAATTAATGCAAACTGTTATAGATTATGAGATTAAAGACATAGCACTAGCTGAGCAAGGAAAGAAAAATATCGAATGGGCACAAAAAGATATGCCTGTTTTAAATTCAATAAGAGAAAGATTTAAAAAAGAACAACCTTTTAAAGGTCTTCGTTTAACTGCTTCAGTTCATGTTACAAAAGAAACTGCGGCTTTGTGTATAGCTTTAAAAGAAGGTGGTGCAGATGCTGTTTTGGCTGCTTCTAACCCACTATCTACACAAGACGATGTTGCAGCAGCATTGGTAAAATACTATGGAATACCTGTTTATGCAATAGCAGGCGAAGATAGTGCTACCTACCACAGACACATCAATACCGTTCTTGACCACAAACCTAATTTAATCATAGATGACGGCTGTGACTTGGTTGCAACTATTCACAAAGAAAAAAGGGAATTGTTAAAAGACATCATAGGTTCTTGTGAAGAAACAACAACAGGTATTATTAGATTACAAGCAATGGAAAAAGAAAACACTCTTATGTTTCCGGCTCTTGGTGTCAACAATTCACTTACAAAACATCTGTTTGACAATCGTTATGGAACAGGACAAAGTGCTTTAGATGGTATCATTAGAGCAACAAACATATTGCTTGCAGGCAAGACTTTTGTTGTATGCGGATACGGTTGGTGTTCTCGTGGTGCTGCAGCAAAAGCAAGAGGAATGGGAGCAAACGTTATAGTCACAGAAGTTGACCCATTAAAAGCTCTAGAAGCCGTAATGGACGGTTTTAGAGTAATGACAATAAAAGAAGCTTCAAAAATCGGGGATATTTTCTTGTCTATAACAGGAGATATAAACGTAGTTTCTGCAGAAAATATTCTAACAATGAAACAAGGTGCATTCGTTGCAAACGCAGGACATTTCGATGTCGAAATAGATGTTAAAGGACTAAAAAAATATACAACAGAAATAAAAAACATCAGACCAAACCTAGATGAATGGGTTTTGAACAACGGAAAATCTATTTATGTTCTTGCACAAGGCAGACTTGTTAATTTGGTTTGTGCAGAAGGTCACCCTGCTTCTGTAATGGATATGTCTTTTGCAAACCAAGCATTAGGCATGGAATTTATTGTGAAAAATAAAGGCAAATTAGAAAACAAAATGTATACATTACCTATTGAAGTTGATAGAGAAATTGCAAACCTAAAACTAAAATCAATGGGAATAGAAATTGATACATTAACACCGGAACAAGAAAACTACTTGCATTCTTGGTCACAAGGAACTTAAAAAATTTTAAAATATAAAAATAGAATGCTCTAGATACTTCCTAGAGCATTCCTTGTTTGGAGAGAAAATTTTTGTTATTGTTTTTAGTTACCTAATAAAGATAGAGCCATAGATTGCATACTGTTTGCAGCAGCTAGCATAGAAACATTAATTTGTTGCAAGATTTGAGCATTTGAATATTTTGTTGATTCTTCTGCAATATCTGCATCAGTGTATGTTATTTTGGCTTCTTCGAGACTTTCGATACGTGTTGTCATAGAATCATAAGAACTATCCATTCTATTTTCATAAGCACCTAAAAGACCTCTTTTTTCTGCAATTATACCTATTGCGTCTTGTATTTTATCTAAATAACTTCTGCAATTTGTGTTATTTGGATTAAAGTCTTGTTCTTTTTTTATTGAATCAGTATCAGCACTTATTTCTGCACCTGATTTTTCGTACGCTCCACTTGCCTCTTTGTATGTATATTTTTGAATAGTTGTTTTGCCTGAACCATCATCTTTTAACTCATAATAATCAGGAGTTTTGTTGTCAGATGTAACAGGAGAAGTTGCTAAAACTTTTCTTCCATCGATTGTTGTTTCATACAATGGTCCTGCTAGAGTTTGGTCGCCACCTGCATTTACTTGGTATTTTAAAGAAGTAAATTTGTAAGGATTTAAATCATCCGGCAACTCGATATCCAGACCATAACCCGTTGAACCATCTGCTAGCGTTGTTTCTTTGTAAGTGTGGCAATCAGTCAACGCTGTACCGATTTCGATGATTGAATTTTCAGTTGCGTCTGAACCCATTTGAACAATGATTGATTTTTCAGTACCATCAAGCATTTTTCTGCCATTGAAGTTTGTAGTTTCAGCTAGTCTGTTGATTTCATCTAGTCTTTCGATAATTTCGTTTATGGAAGCTGTTCTTGAGCTGACGTCGTTTGTATCGTTTGCCATATTTGTTAACAAATCGTTGATTCTTTGCATATGATCAGAAATCGATACCATTCCGTCTTCTGCAACAGTCAAGAAACTTCTTGCTGTTTGAATGTTTTGTTGTGCTTGTTTTGAACTGTTTATTTGAGCTTCCATATTCTCTGAAATAACCAGTCCTGCTGCATCATCACCTGCTCGGTTAATCTTTAATCCACTGGACAATCTTTCCATTACCGTTTGCAAACTCGAAGTTGCAGATTTAAGATTTCCGTTAGCAATCAAAGATGATACATTTGTACCTAATGTGATAGCCATTTTTTTCTCTCCATATATTTGATATTTTTTGTATCGGTTTTATTTTTTTATACTTTAGTTATGTTTTCTCATACTTTAGTATAAGATTTCTCTAAAAGTACCGTTATTGTTGAGTTTCAGACACTTTAAAGAAAATTTTAAATATCCTCCAAATGTAGTACAAAAACCAAAATTTGTGCTAAAATAGTCTTGTTATGCCTCATTTTTTAATAAAAAAAGAACAAATAAACAACAATGAAATCACTCTTTTTGAAGACGACAATTTCTTTCACTTAACAAAATCATTAAGAATAAACATCGGACAAAAAGTAAAATTCATTGACGAAAATGAAATCGTATATTTAACAACAGTTTTAAATATAGATAAAAAATCTCTAACAGCAAAAATCATAGATTCTTATCAAACAGAAAGAACTTTGAAGTATGATATATGTTTAATTCAAAGTGTCTTGATGAATGATGGGCAAAATCTCTTGATTGCAAATGCTACTCAAACAGGCACTAAAGAAATCTTTCCCGTAATTTCTGAAAATTGTGCTGTTTCATCGTCTTCTTTAAAAAACAAAAAAGAAAAATGGGGAAAAATAGCATACGAAAACTTTAAACAATGCGAACGTGGCGATATGCCAAAGATAAACGATATTTCAAATTTAAAAGAAACTCTTTCAAAATTCAAAAAAGAAAATATAATTATTTATGCAGAAAAAAATTCTAATATTTCTTTAAAAGAAAGTTTAACCAACCTCGACAAAAATGAAAAAATAGCTGTCGTAATAGGCCCGGAGGGCGGTTTTTCTAATGAAGAATTTGAATATTTTAAAAATGAAAATTTTAAACTCGTTTCTTTAGGAAATATGATATACAAAGCCCCAAACGCAGTCGTTGCGGGGTTGTATGGAGTTATTTCTTTATTGGAGAATGAATAATGTTTCAAGACGAATTGCTTGATAAAATCAAAAACATAGATACCGATGACGAAATTTTCCTTGTTGGTGGATATTTGAGAAATTATTTTATTAATGGAAAAATTTCTGATGATAGGGATTTGGTTTGTAGAAAAAATTCTTACCTTTTGGCACAAAAAATAAAAGAAAAACTAGATGGAACGCTAATCGAACTGGATAAAGAAAATAAAATATATAGAGTAGTTTTAAAAGACAAAATAAATTACTTTGATGTTTCTTTAGCTTTAGAAAACAATATCGAAAAAGACGCCAAAAGACGTGATTTTACAATAAATTCAATATACTACAACATAAAAAAAGAAGAAATCTTTGACCCTGTAGATGGAATACAAGATATCAAAAACAAAATAATAAAAACCTCAAACCTAAATAATATCCTAGATGACCCATTGAGGTTGATTAGATTGTATAGGTTTTTTTCTTTAACAGGTTTTGAAATAGAAAAAGAACTCAATGATTTTGTAATTGAAAATTTTGAAAAAATAAATTCTGTTGCAAAAGAAAGAATAAATTATGAAATAATTCAAATTTTTTCTAACAAATTTTTAGTTGAAACATTACTAAAAATGTACGACGATGGAGTTTTAGAGATTATTTTTCCTTTTGTAAAAGAAATAAAAAGAGTCCCATCAAATTCTCATCATCATTTAGATTTAATTCATCATTCGATAGAAACAGTAAAAAATATCAGAATAAACAATCCTTTTTTAAAACTTGCAGCATTTATGCATGATATAGGAAAGCCTTCTACTTGGACAATAGAACCTGTAGGCAGACATAGATTTATAGGGCATGATGCCGCAGGAGAAAAATTGGTAAAAGATGAACTAAAAAGGCTCAATTTTTCTAATAAACAAATTTCTTACATTTCAAAAATGGTAAAAAACCATATATATCCCTGTGCATTATTAAATGCAAACAACGAAAACAACAAAGCAAAAGCCAGATTTATAAGAAAAATAAAAGACGATACGGTTGATTTGATTGAATTAGCTAGAGCAGACAGATTATCTGCTCAAGGTGATGCGATTACAAAAGAAATCATAGATACAACACTAAATCATCTAAAAGAGCTTTTAGATTATTATTACGAAATTAAAAATACCGTAGAATTAAAACCTTTTGTTGATGGAAAAGAAATTATGAAAATTTTAAATTTAAAGCCGTCAAAAAAAATAGGTGAAATTTTAGAAAACTTAAAAGAACTACAAATCGCAAAAGAAATAACCTCAAAAGAACAAGCAATTGAATATATTAAGACTTTGCAAATTTGAGCGTTTTTGTACTATAATACTACTATATAGACATTTAGAGGGGAATAATTTATTTTATGGCAGATACAACAACAACTCAGCATTATGATGCCAGTAATATCAGAGTCTTAGAAGGGTTGGAAGCAGTAAGGGTTAGACCCGGCATGTATATAGGTTCAACTTCTCAAAGAGGCTTGCACCACTGTATAT
Organism: uncultured Candidatus Melainabacteria bacterium; assembly: GCA_934675695.1. Taxonomy (GTDB): domain Bacteria; phylum Cyanobacteriota; class Vampirovibrionia; order Gastranaerophilales; family Gastranaerophilaceae; genus RUG14156. The sequence continues at coordinate 9,125 of CAKURN010000020.1, forward strand.
ATGAAATTGTGGACAACTCAATCGACGAATCATTAGCAGGATATTGCGACACAATCCATGTTACCGTCCACAAAGACAATTCTGTAACAGTACAAGACAACGGACGTGGCATCCCTGTTGATATAAAACCTGATAGTGGAAAATCAGCCCTAGAAATCGTTCACACCGTACTTCACGCAGGCGGAAAATTTGGTGATGGCGGTTACAAAGTTTCAGGCGGATTGCATGGCGTTGGTGCTTCTGTTGTAAACGCTTTGTCTGAAAAATACGTTGTAGAAGTTTCAAGAGATGGTTTTGTTCATCGCCAAGAATACTTAAGAGGCGAACCTACAACAGGCGTTGAACAAATCAGACCAACAAACGAAACAGGCACAAAGACCCATTTTTGGCCTGACCCTGAAATTTTTACCGAAACAACAGAAATAGATTGTGATGTTATTGCAAACAGACTTCGTGAAATGGCATTTTTGAACAAAGGTTTAAAAATCATTTTCCATGACGAAAAAAATGAAAAAGAAACAACATACCATTTTGAAGGCGGTATCGCATCATACGTTGAACATTTGAACAAAAACAAAAACGTTTTGTTTGAAAAACCTGTTTATATAGAAAAGCTTGTTGATGGAATAAATGTAGAAATTGCAATGCAATACACAGATTCTTATACAGAAAACGTGCTTTCATTTGCAAACAACATAAACACTCATTCAGGCGGTACACATTTAACCGGTTTTAGAAACGGAATTACTCGTGTAATCAATGATTACGCTAGAAAAAACAACATCTTAAAAGACAAAGACGCAAACCTTGCAGGTGAAGATGTTAGAGAAGGCTTAACTGCTATTGTTTCTGTCAAAATCGGAAATCCGGAATTTGAAGGACAAACAAAAGAAAAACTGGGAAATGCAGAAGTTACCCCTGCGGTAAACGATGTAATTCGTGACAAATTTCAAGAATGGCTTGAATTTAATCCAAAAATAGCAAAAACAATAATAGACAAAACCATGCAAGCTCAACGTGCCAGAGAAGCTGCAAGAAAAGCTCGTGAATTAACAAGAAGAAAAACGGCTCTCGAATCTTCTTCGCTTCCCGGAAAATTGGCAGATTGTTCTTGTAGAGAAGCTGAAAAATGCGAATTATACATAGTCGAAGGCGATTCAGCGGGAGGTTCGGCAAAACAAGGCAGAAACAGAATGTTTCAGGCTATTCTTCCGTTGCGTGGAAAAATTTTGAATGTTGAAAAAGCTCGTCTGGATAAAATCTACAATTCAGATTCAATCAAAACAATGATTCAAGCTTTAGGTATCAATATTTCAAAAAACCCTGAAGAAGTTGACGTTACAAAACTTCGTTATCACAAAGTAGTCATTATGACAGATGCCGATGTTGATGGTGCTCACATCAGAACATTAATGTTAACGTTCTTCTTTAGATATGCTAGACCATTGTTGGATAATGGCTATGTATACATAGCTCAACCGCCACTATACAAAATCACAGCAGGAAAACAAACCGAATATTTGTATGATGATAGAGCTTTAGAAAGAATGGTTCGTGAAAAAGGTGTTAAAGGCGTTCAATTGTTCAATAGAAACAAAGACAAATCTTTAGCAGATGACAAACTAGAGCCTTTAATGTATGAAATGGGCAAATACTATAGAGCATTCTATAACCCAATCATCAATCAAATGCCTTCTGTAATTGTTCGTGGCTTGATTCGTTCAGGAATTGAAGTTAATGATTTTGAAAACGAAGAAAAAATGAAACAACATTACGAATATTTATCTCACTACATAAAAGACCATGCAGAAAATTATGGCATAACTGAAGCAAAAGAATACAGAGTATTTTTAGCTTCTAATCCTGAAAATACAAAATTCAACCTAAAAATTGATTTAGGTGGCGAATTAGAACCTGTGTTGATTACTCAAAATTTAATCAAATCACAAGAATTCGCTAGATTAAAAGACGCTTATCCAAAAATAAGAGAATTTTTAATCGAAGAAGAAAAATTGTTAAAAGCTGAAACTGAAAACGGCTCAGTTGACATAACTTCTTTCACTCAATTGTCAAAAATGATAGAAGATAGAGGACAAAAAGGTATGCAAATCCAACGTTTCAAAGGTTTGGGAGAAATGATGCCTCAACAACTTTGGGAAACAACAATGGATCCTGCAAATAGAACCTTAAAAAGAGTATCTCTAGAAGACGCTCAATTGTGCGATGAATTGTTCGATATATTAATGGGTGATAATGTAGCTCCTAGACGTGATTTTATCGAACAAAATGCAGTTTATGCAACAAATATTGATGTATAGATATTATTTTTTAAAAACTAAAACACCCTTTTTAATAAAAGGGTGTTTTTTTGGCAATTTTTTTAAAATATTAAACTTTATTATATTATCAAACAAAATATTTTAAAAAAGGGGAGTATATGCCAATTACCAGTTTCATTACAAAACAAATGCCAAATGCATTATCAACATGTTCTAAAATAACAAAAGGCATAGGTAGTGCGGCTTCTACATGTGAAAAAGTATCAGGAAGTTTAAATAGCATAAATAACAC
>CAKURN010000021.1 GCA_934675695.1 uncultured Candidatus Melainabacteria bacterium
GTATAAAACAATCAGGGCGGGCTTCAAAAATCACACCAATAACACCGATTGGAACAGTGATTTTTTTCAAAATCAAACCATCATCGAGTTCTTTTTCCCATAAAATTTTGTTTATAGGGTCTTTTAAATGAACCAAATCATTTAAACCTTTAATCAAATCATTCAATTTGTTTTCGTTTAATTTTAATCTATCAAAAGTAGCTTTGTTTATTTCGCCACTTTCAACAAGAAGTTTTGCTTCTTTTAAATCGAGTTCGTTTGCTTTAAAAATTTCTTCTTTGTTTTCTTCTAATTTTTTTGCAATATTCAAAAGAGCTTTGTTTTTTGTATCTGTATCCAGTGTCATCATCTTCAAAAAAGCATTTTTAGCATTTTTTGCGATTTGTGTCATATTGTTCATAGTAATTTTCCTAAACTAAAACTAAATTGTCTTTTATAACTACATCGTCATCGTATTTGTAGCCTAGTATTTTGTCGATTTTGTCAGAATGTTCGCCTTTGATTTTTTCTATGTCGCTTGAATCATAGCTAGAAATTCCTCTTGCAAATTCTACGTCATTTTCATCAACGAGAGAAATTATTTCACCACGTTTAAAATCGCCTTTTACATCAACAATACCTATAGAAAGAAGGCTTTTTTGGTTTTCTGTGATTGCGATTTTTGCCCCGTTGTTTACTTTTATTTCGCCCATGATGTTTGTTGCATAAGCAATCCAGCGTTTTTTGTGGGATAAGTTTTGATTTGGCAAAAATACTGTTCCTATGTTGTTATCGAAAACTTTTTTGATTATTCCCGGAACTTTTCCGTTTACGATTTTTGCATACAAACCAGAAGAAGTCACAACTTTTGCAGCAGTGAGTTTTGTAATCATTCCGCCTCTACCGCCCAAAGAAGCTCCTGTCGCAAGTTTTTCTATTTTTGATGTAACTTTTTCAACTACAGGAATGAGTTTAGCGTCTTCATAGACTTTTGGATTTTTGTCAAACAAACCATCGATATCAGACACCATCACAAGCAAATCTGCATCGAGTTTTGACGCTACGATTGAAGATAGTTTGTCGTTGTCTGAAAAACACACATGTTCTAATTCAGATGGCGAAACAGCATCATTTTGGTTGATGATTGGAATTACACCGTTTTCTAACAGTTTGTGCAAAGTTAATCTCAATGACAAATATTTTTTGCGATTTGAAAAATCTTCTTCAGTCAACAAAATCTGAGCTGTCGTGATTCCGTATTTTTCAAAACCGTCTTGCCAAATTCCCATCAACAAAGGTTGACCGATACTCGCTGCAGCTTGTTTTAGAGTAGTTGAAGTCGATGTATCTACACCCAATTTTTTAGCCCCTAAACCTACAGCACCAGAGGTTACGACTAGAATTTCTCTACCTTGTTTGTACAAATAAGAAATATCTTCAATAAAAGAATACAAGTGAGCAAGCGAAATTTCGCCCATTTCGTTTCTTAGAATGTTTGTTCCAAATTTAAAAACTATTCTTTTTGAATTTTCAATCATTTAAAAGCCTTTTAAAAATTAGTTATTGTGATTGATTTTAGCATGATAAAAGATATTATTCAAATAGATTATTCTTTTGGGTTTTTGTTGCATAATGGCTTTGGAAAAAATATAATATTAATGTTAGTATCGGAGTTTTTATGCGAAAAAATAAAAAACTGGCTTTTACATTGACAGAAATTATGCTTGCAATCGTAATCATAGGTATAGTTGCGGCGTGTTTGGCAAGAAGTATTATGAACAACAACTATGACGAAAAAGGTAACACTATGATGGCTTTTAAAGCGATAGAAACGGTTTCCAGTATTTCTAGCCAAATCAGACAAACAGAAACAGAAGTTGTTCCTACAGGGAAATTTATGGTCAAAAACGCAGGCGGGACTTATGAGTATACAGTTTTAAGTACCAAGGGAGGTGGAGCATTAGCTGATGTGACTGAACTTGCCAATTTGTTTGGTGATTATATGAAAAAAGACGGCAACGTAATTAATTTTTGTAGTGTTTCAGGTGCTTGTTCCGATGAGAACATAAAAGGCTTCCGCTTGCCGGGGAATTTGTATTTAGGTTTTGAAAAATACAGCTCTATCCAAGACTGTCCTTCTTTTTATATGCCCGATAACAAAACAACATCAATTTCAGCAGGCAAGTATTTTGACGGCACAACAAAAAAATGCTGGGGAAGATTGCATATAGATACAAATGGTGCAAAAGGCCCAAACAAATTAAACGAAGACTATTATATTTTTGGAATGGACGAAAACGGAGTGGTTACGACAGGAAGTTAAGGTATGGCTATTATTTTTCAAAAAAAACAAAACAACAAGAAAAAAGTCGAGAATGTGCTTTCAAATTCTCTGATTAATTATCTTGGCAAGAAAAAACCGGCAAACAAAACAAAACTCATCAAAATCTACAAAAATGCGATTTTAGACAAAAATTTTGAAGATATTTCGATTATTCTTTCGCTTTTGAGTTTAATGAACTACAACAGAGGCGAAAAATACTACAAAACAATAAAAAACCTGAGTGAAGCAAAAAATCTTGCAAATTCTATAAATTCAAAAATTGCACAAAAAATAAATGCTTTTTGTTCAGCATTGATTGAATATGATGAAGAAAATTACGAAGTAGCACACAATCTTTTTCAAAGTGCTTATTCAAAAGATGCTGTTTTTGAAGAATTAAACGACTATATTTTAAAATTTCAAAACAAAATAAAACCAATCTACAAAGAAAATGCAAATATAGAAAATTCAATATCAACGAATTTTCAACATGATGCTCTTTTAGCATTGTTAAAAGTAGGTAGAGCAGTTGCCGTTGAAACAGATATAAATTCTCTTTTGATGGTAATAACAGAACAAATAAAACAAGCTCTAAATGCAGATAGATGCAGCGTTTTTCTTTTAGATAACAATGAACTCTGGTCAAAAGTCGCACTAGGGCTAGAAGTAAAAGAAATCAGACTCCCAATAAACAAAGGGCTTGTAGGTCACGTTGCAACAAGCGGCGAAACAATAAACATAAAAAATGCTTATGAAAGCAAGTATTTCAATAGCGAAATAGATATAAAAACAGGCTACAAAACAAAAAACATCTTAGCAATGCCGATTAGAAACCTTTCTCATCAAATAGTAGGTGTTTTTCAAGTATTAAATAAAATCGATGGCGAATTTACAAAAAAAGACGAAGAATTGCTTCTTGCAATAGGTTCATCAGCAGGAATTGCAATTGAAAATGCACATTTATTTAACAAACAAAAAAAACTTATCCAAGACCAAAAACAGCTATTTTCAAGTTTTATTGATACATTATCAGCTTCTATTGATGCACGTGACAAAATCACTTCCGGTCATTCTAAAAGAGTAACCGGATATGCAAATTTGATTTGCGAAAAATGCGATTTAGACGAAATAGAAAAAGAAAAGATAAAAAACGCTTCTCTGCTTCATGATATAGGAAAAATCGGCATAAAAGACAGCGTTCTTCAAAAAGAAGGCAAATTGACAGACGAAGAATATTCTCACATAAAAGAACATGTGAAATTTACTCACAACATATTAGAAAAAGTCTGCACTTCAGACAATTTTAAAGATGTTGTAAAAATCGCTTCTTCTCATCATGAAAAATACGATGGAACAGGGTATTTTAAATGTTTGTCAGGAGAAAAAATCCCTTTTGGGGGCAGGATTTTGGCGGTTTGCGATGTGTTTGATGCAATAACATCAAAAAGACACTACAGAAGCAAAATGGAAATCAAAAACGCTCTAGATATCATAATAGATGGCAAAAACAAACACTTTGACCCTTCTATTGTAGAAAAATTTTTAGATATCACGACTTTTGATATTTTGTCTGTAATGATAAAAGAAAAAGTTCTATACTTAAACAACGATGAAGAAAAATTGCTAAAACAGTTTAAAATGTCTGAATTATATGCTATCCTAAATAGTGAGGATAAAACCGAAAAAGAACAAAAATTGGTTGAGACATTCGATAAATACTACTTAACAACATAAGGAAAAAATGAAGAAGACAGGGAAAAATTTAATTTTGTCTATATTTTTCATCAACATTTGTTTGATGAGTGCTTCATTTGCCGGTGATGACGATTTATTGCTGCCAAAACAACAAATCGAAATAAACAACTCTTTTAAAATAAATCCAAATGCCAATTTGTTCAATTTAGCAAATATTGTAGATAGCTTTTTAACTAATGACACAACTGTAGATGAATCAGCGATAGACAAAAAATCCCAAATAAGAAAAGATTTTTTATATGCAACATCTCGTTTCAATCAAGGAAACGCAGTCGCTGCTTATGATGAATATGAAAATCTAATCGAAAAAATCGAAAACGATACTTCTCTTTTGACTTTGTCTAAAGTTTTTTATGAAATAGGGTATTTCACTTTAGCGAACAAAGCAACAGACAAAATCATCTACAAAAACCAATTTTATGACAACATTTCAGATTTGGAAAAAAGCTACAAACCAAAAGCCCTGCTCGATAAAGACCAAGAAATTTATTTTGCAAAAATATATAGTAGCATCTATTTTGACAATTCTGCAACAGAAAGCCTTTCTGAACTGTTAAAAAGTAAACCCTTGTACAACAAAAACGACTATTACAATTTTATGTTGTCAAGAGCTTATTTAGAAGTCAAAAAATATCCGGAAGCACTAAATTCTATCAACAAAGCAATATCTCTAAATAACAACAACATAAACTATCAAATGCAAAAAATTGACGTTCTTTTGGCTTGTGGAAAATATTCAGAAGCCGAAAAACAAATTCAAAAAACAAAAGCAAAAACAATAAATTTCATAGATAGCTTAGAAGCAAAAGAACAAATCACTCTTTTAAATTTAACAAAAAAAGACAGAGAAAAGAAATTCTATAGTGCAAACAAAAGCTTCTTAGAAGGAAATTTTGTAAAAACAAAAAAAGAATGTCAAAGCATTCTTAATTTTGACAAAAACAATGACAAAGTAATCTCACTTCTTGCAAAAAGCGAACTTGCACTGGGAGAAATCGAGCGTGCAAATGTGGATTTTGTTTCTGCATACAAAGAAAACAAAAACAATATTGATACATTGATTGGTTTAGGGGATATAAAATTTCTCCATGGCGATTACAAAAACGCTGTAAAAACCTACAAAAAAGCCTATTCAAAAGACAAAGAAAATAGTGAGCTTTTAATAAAATTGACAACCAGCCAAAGAGAATACGGAAAAAACCCGAAAGACCTCAAAAAACTGGAACAAAAGCTCGACAAAATGCCAAAAAATGAGTATTTAGCATATTACAAAAGTGCTATTTCGATTGCACAGAAAAATTCTGTCTTAAAAGAAGATTTTCTAAAAAAAGCCCTAAACATCAATCCTATGTACGAAAATGCTCTTGGGGCATTGATTGAATTACATTTGAAAAACAAAAACTATGAACTTGCAAAAGGGCTTATTTACAATGTTTCTTTTACTTTGAAGAAAAATTACTATTATTACTATCTTTGCGGCTTGTATAACCAAGCAACAGACAAAAAACAAGACGCAATACAGTTTTACAAGACGAGTTTGAATTTAAACCCAAACTTTGAAATAGCAAATACTCGTTTGTTAAAATTAATACCCGATGTTGCTGATGAGGAAATATAAGTGGTTGTTTCAGTAAAAAGTGCTACACTGGTCGGTTTGAATGTATACGAAATCAATGTCGAAGTAGATACAATAAATTCAATTCCTCAAGTAGCAATTGTGGGTTTGCCTGACACAGCTATTTCAGAAGCAAAAGAAAGATTAAGACTAGCAATTAAAAATTCTTCTTATTCTTTTCCTTCAACAAAAGTTGTTATAAATTTAGCACCTGCTGATTTAAAAAAAGAAGGCTCAAGCTATGACCTTGCGATGGCTGTTGGGATTTTGTATCGAGATGGAACAATAAAAAATTTCAACGACAAAGAAATAGCTTTCGTTGGCGAACTGTCTTTAGATGGCTCATTGAGGGCAGTGAACGGGGTTTTACCTATTGTATGCAGTTTGAATGAATTAGGTATCAAAAAAATAATTCTCCCAAAAGAAAACTTAGAAGAAGCAAGTTTTATTGATGAAATAGAGGCTCTTGGTGCAGACAATTTAAACCAAGTCGTTGAATACTTAAATGGCAATACTGAGCTTAAAAAACTGAAACAAAATGTAGAAGATTATATAAAAGAAAACAACGATTTTCCTGTAGATTTTGCAAACGTAAAAGGACAAGCACAAGCAAAACGTGCATTAGAAATTGCAGCAAGCGGTGCTCATAATGTACTTATGTCCGGTTCTCCAGGGTCCGGAAAAACTATGTTAGCAAGAGCTTTTATGTCGATTTTGCCCCCTCTTACAAAAACAGAAGCAATTGAACTTACAAAAATCTACTCGATTTCCGGTTTATTGAATAGAAAACACCCGCTAATCACTCAACGCCCCTACAGAAACCCTCACCACAGTGCAAGTTCAGTCGGCATAATAGGTGGCGGCTCAAACCCAAAACCCGGGGAAATTACTCTTGCTCATAGAGGTGTTTTGTTTTTAGATGAAATGGTAGAATTTCCCAGAAGCACACTGGAAGTTTTAAGACAACCACTGGAAGACAACGTCGTTACGATTTCAAGAGCACAAGTAAGCGTTAAATACCCTGCGAATTTTATTTTAATTGGGGCAATGAATCCTTGTCCTTGCGGTTTTTTTGGTGACAGCAAGAAAAAATGTACTTGTTCAGAATTTCAAATAAATCGTTATCGCCAAAGGCTCTCAGGGCCGCTACTTGATAGAATTGATATCCAATTAAAAATCCAAAGACTAGACGATGATGAATTGCTTAATATGGAAAATTCTGACGCCGAAACTTCAGAAACTATTAGAAAAAGAGTTATTCAAGCTAGAAAAATTCAACTTGAAAGATACAAAAACGACGGAATTTTGACAAATTCTGAATTAACACCAAAATTAATAAAAAAATACTGCAAAATAGATGAAACAACAAAGCAATTTTTAAAACAAGCAATAAACAAGTTCAATCTCTCTGCACGCAGCTATGACAGGCTTTTAAAGATTTCTAGAACAATTGCCGATTTAGACAACAAAAAAGAAATAGAAGTCATTCATATCGCTCAGGCTCTACAATTAAGAAGTTACAGCTAATTTTTAAAATCTTCAAAAAATTTATAGATAAAAGAAATTTTTTCGTCACTTAGTTTGTCTAGATTTTTTATAATGTTTTCTTGCATAAATTCTCTCGTTTTTAAATGATTAAAATCAAACAAAGATTTTAATTCGACATTGAGATTATTTGCTATTTTTTCTATTGTAGTTAAAGACGGGAAGTGTCTTCCTGATTCTATACCGGATAGAGAAGTTGTTTCGATATTAATCAATTCGGCTAGTTTTTCTTGGGTCAAATTGCAAGATTTTCTGAGTTCTTTTATTCTTTTACCCAGTAATTTTTTGTTATTCATAATAAAAATTTTAAAGTATAAATTAATGAAAAATAAGCGTAATTTATCCAAAGTTTTTTATAAAACTACGTAAATAATACATATATATTATTGAATAACACATATTTTATCGCTAAACTATACATTAATTACGTAGTTTGGAAAAAATATGAAAAAAGCATTTACTTTAGCAGAAACCATGATAACTTTAGTCGTTATCGGAATAATCGCAGCAATTGTCGTTCCTGTTGCTATTCAATCTAAACCTGATGAAAACATTATGAAATTTAAAAAAGCAAATGACACTTTGTATCAAACGATTTCTACTCTCCTTAATTCAGACAAGTATTATTTAAACGGAAATTTAGGAATAAAACCGAATGGAGATTATGTTGATACTAATAGAGATTTAGATGATGCAATGTATTTTTGTAAAACGTTTGCTGAAAATATAAATTATAAAAAACTGGACTGTCACCCTTATAATTATACAAGCAATTCTGATTTTTATACAGGAGGAGCTTGTTTGAATGATTATACTACTTTTTCCGGATTTAAAGGTGCTGCTGATACATTGTGCGAAAAAGCCCAAACTCAAAACAAAATAAAAGCAGAAATTGTTCTATCTGATGGAGTCGAAATGTATCAGGGTTCTTCTAGATATTCTTTTGGGATAAATACGAGTAACAGTGCAACTGTTACCCACCCTGCAGATTGGGACGGACTGTTATATTTACACAAATACAGTGCTCGGGGTTATTATGATGAAACTTCTGTAGATGGTTATAGATGTATAAAGTTATTTTGCATTGATGTCGATGGTTTTAACGGTCCTGAAAAACCTTTTGGGTATTTAATTAGAGCCGATGGAAAAATAATCACAGGTCCAAGAGTCGATTCTTGGCTTGAAAAAAGTATACAAAGTGAAAAGTAATTTTATTGTCGTTAAGGTAGACAATGAAGTACAACTTGTCCTTCTTTTAGACTTTTTTGTACATCAACTATTTTTTGGTTTGAACTTCCAACCCATTTTAGGTTGTTGTCATTTAGTTCTTTTTTAAATTCACCATCAACTAAAACATCAATATTCGTTAAATCAATCTTATCTTTAACTTCTTCCCACAAAAATCCTGTATACAACCACACGGTCTTGTCAGGGAGAGTTGATTTAACTTTTTTTGCTAATCTTAAAACTTCATCTCTATTAAATGGGTGCAAAGGATCACCTCCGGAAAACGTTATTCCGGATACGTGGTCTTTTTTTAATGCTTCAAAAAGCTCGTCTTCTGCAGCAGCATCAAATTCGATACCGCTATCAGCATTCCAAGTTTGAGGATTTTGACAACCGTCACAACGATGAGTACAACCCGCTGTCCACAATACAACACGAAGTCCGTCACCATTTAGCATGTCGTCTTTTGTAATATTATGATAGTTCATATCAGCCTCACTTTTTTATTCATTATACTTTAAAAATCCCGAGAAAGAAACTTCTTTTGCTCGAGATTTTTAAATTTTTAACAAATATTTTTTTACATTGAGACTCTATCTTTTATTTCTTCCATTTTATGATCAGCCAAACGAGAATCACCTTTTACTCTGGAATACGCCAAATAGCCGTTCATTCTATCGATTTTTGTTAGATTTTTTGAACCGCATTTTGGGCATACGTCCATATTTAGTTCTTGGTGTCCACAATCATCACAATAAGACAATGAAAGATTTACTCCTTCGTAGAAACCTTTATCCATCGCACGTCTGATTAGGGTTTCTACTGCTTTTGTATTGTATGAAATAGGATATTTTACGTATTGAATTTTTCCGCCGTTCATCAAATTCCAAAATCTTCCTTCGATATCTTGTTTTTCAATAGGACTGATATTTTCTGAAACATGGCAGTGAAAAGAATTTGATACGTAAGGTTTATCAGATACGTTTTCTACAATACCGTATTTTTTTCTGAATTGTTTTACTTGCAAACCGCACAAGTTTTCAGCAGGAGTACCATACAAAGCATATAACCAACCGTCTTCTTTTTTAAATTCATCAACTTTTTTGTTTATATATTCCATAACTTCTAGTGCGAATTGTCCGTCTTGAACCAATGATTTTCCGTTATGAAGTTCTTGCAACTCGTTTAGTGCAGTAATTCCAAACGACGCTGTTGCTGATTTTAGTAGAGGTTTGATTTTTTCATTGTATTTTAAATGACCACCATAAAATCCACCTTCGCAATAAGCCAAAGGATTAACAGAAGCTCTCATTTCGCCTAGATATTCGTATGTTCTAATGTGTATTTTTCTAATTAATTGCATATAATAATCTAATACATCATAGAAGTTTTTGCTTTCTTGTTGAGCTTTTGCATAAATCATAGGCAAATGAAGACTGATTGCACCGATATTGAATCTGCCTACAAAAACAGGTTTGTCGTTTTCATCGGCAGCGTACATTCCACCTCTTTCAAACCAAGGAGATAAAAACGCACGACAACCCATAGGAGAAACGACTCTATTGTATTTTTTATACATAGAAGCAACATAGCCTTCTCCGGACAGACTCAACCAATCAGGATACATTGTTTTTTTAGAACATTCGACGCCTGCATTGAACAAATCTTCTGAAATTTTGCCTTTTCCATGGAGGTTTTCGTCATATAAGAAAACGATTTTTGGGAACAATACAGGTTTTTTGCATTCTTTTTTGCCTTGTCCGCCTGAGCGAGTTTTTAAACAAGCTAAAGTTGCCATTTTTTCAAATTCAGAAGTACCAAGACCTGTTGTCACTGTAATAAATGGATAATCTCCACGAGAAGATGCTACTGTGTTGAATTTGTATTCCCAACCTTGGAAACCTTGTTCAAAATCAGATTTAACGTCTTTTTTTGCTTCTTCTCTAGCTTTTTCAAGAGAAAGACCCATGCAGATATATCTTTCGTATTGTCTTTCGTATGTTTTTTCTGCATAAGGAGCAAGAATTTTATCCACTTCTGGAACTGTAAAACCGCCGTATTGTTGGCTTGCAGCTGCCATAACAATATCACCTATGACATCAAACGCTACATCTAGAGATTTTGGCTCATTGTACCAGATGTTGCCCATTTCAAAACCGCCTTTTAAAACAGACGCCACATCAAATAAACAACAATTCATAGTATCACGACGAGCTGACATATCGTGAATATAGATATAACCTTCTTTAATTGCTTGCAAATCTTCTACAGTCAAGAAGAATTTTTTGTATAATTCTTTATTTAATTCGTTAAAAATCAAAGAACGTTTTGTAGAAACCAAAGTAGAATCTGCATTTGCGTTTTCTTTGTCACCTATATACATGATTCTTTGTGATTCTTGGTAAACTTTGTCTAACATGTGAACAAAATCACGTTTGTAGTTTCTATAGTTTCTGTAGCTTTCTGCAACAGAAGGAGAAAGGGCAGAAAGAGCACTTTCTACGATATTGTGCATTTGTGCAATTTCGACTTCGTCTTTATTCATTTCTAAAACAGAATTGTTTACGAATGTACAGATATCTTTGATTTGTTTATCTGAAAAAGTAACGAGCATTCTTGTTGCTGATTTTTTAATTGCATCTACTACTTTTTGTATGTTGTATTTTTCTTTTGTACCGTCTTTTTTTACTATTGTAATATTGCTTAAATTTTTTCTTGAAAAATTCAAGACATTAGCAATAGTATCAGTCATATTCGGATTATGGAGTTTGTTGTTCGCTTGCTCTATATCGTTTGAAATCTTTTGCATTAAAATTCCTCCTAAACTGCAATAATTGCCTTTTTCCCTATATTTGCTCCAATAAAAAAATGAAAGTATTTGCTATCGTTAATGCACAGATAAAATATTTTCTTCTTTATTTTTTACTTACCTTATATTACTACATATTTTTGTCATGGTCATCAGTTATTTTTATTAAAAAGTAATTTATTTTTTTTAAGATAGGTTAAATACAATGAAGACCGAAAAAACTTTATTTTACATATTTTTACTTTACAAAAATATTTTTAATTATAAGCGTCATGACAATTTTATTTTGTTTCTATAGAAT
>CAKURN010000022.1 GCA_934675695.1 uncultured Candidatus Melainabacteria bacterium
TGCTTACATTATTTCCAGAATCAATGGTTTTACATCTGTTGAAACTGAATATGATTACAAAACAGGCGAATTGAAAATCGTTAAAGAAACAGCATTTTCTGATGGCGAACGTGCAAAAGTTCGTTGCTACGGTGCAGATGATGTTTCTGAAGGCGTTGCAATCATGATTAAAGAAGGTGTTGATGTTTCAATCACCGGTAACTCTACTAACCCAACTCGTTTCCAACACCCTGTTGCTGGTACATACAAAAAATGGGCTATCGAAAACGGTAGAAAATACTTCTCAGTAGCTTCTGGTGGTGGTACTGGTAGAACACTTCACCCAGACAACGTTGCAGCTGGCCCTGCTTCTTATGGTATGACAGATACTATGGGAAGAATGCATGGTGACGCTCAATTCGCAGGTTCTTCTTCTGTTCCTGCTCACGTAGAAATGATGGGCGTTATCGGTATGGGCAACAACCCAATGGTTGGTGCAACTGTTGCTGTTGCGGTAGCTGTTGAAAAAGCTATGGCATAAAACCGATTAATTTAAAAATTAATAAGTTAAGAAATAGAACCTTTGTTTTTTATAATAAAGGTTCTATTCTTTTGGCGGATACAAAATACAAAATTTTAAAATAGTCTGTTATATATTACAAAAAGGAGAATATAATGAACAATTTTGAAATTTGTGAGTTGAAAAATCTTGTTGATTTTAAAGATGGGGCAATAAACGCTAATGTTTTATTGAAAAATGACATTAGAATGGCACTTTTGATTGCAATTAAAGAAGGTCAAAAAGTAAACGAACATATTTCAGAAACAGACGCTCTTATATATGTTTTAAAAGGCAAAATTAAATTTAAAGTAGTTCAAGATGACAAGAGTGAATATGTTTTATCTAAAGGAGAAGTGATGAAGTTTGAACCTTTTGTAAAACATGAAGTTTGGGGATTAGAAGATTCAAAAATATTAGTTATAAGAATTTAAAAATTAGTTTTTTCTTTATTTTGTGTTGTTGGTGTTTGAAAAACAAAAAAAGCGAGATATTATCTCGCTTTTTTTGTTTTCTATCTTTGTTCAAATTTAGAATATTACTGTAAATTCTTCATTTGGATTCAAAGCTGCTGAATTTGAAACTGATGGAACGATAGTGTATAACAATTCGTCACCAACTTCATATACGATACCAAATACACCTGATACACAAGTTTTAACGATACCATAAACACCTTTACCTAGTGTTACAAATGAGTTACCAAAGCTTGCAACACCACGTCCTAAGTGACCTGTAAATGTTTCAACAAATGTATCTGACAATCTGTCGCCGTATTCTTCTAAACCGTTACCGGAAATGTTAACGATTTCGCCAGCACCACGTCCAACGATACCAACTGTTCTAGCTGCTGCTGTGAATGGAAGACCTAATACTCTAGCGAAGATGTTAGGATTTTTCAAGCAATCAGCAGTTGCACTTGTCATTTCTTTTGGGAATTTAGCTGATGCATCACCGTTTTTGATTTCTAAGAATTTAACAGTGATTGAACCAGGATGTTTTCCTAAACCAGGTCTTTGAACTGTGACTACTTGTCCGATTACGTTTGAACCTGCTGGGAAAGTTTGACCTGCAACAGTAATTTCTTCAGTTGTTTTTGCAATAAATCTGTCGCCAATGTTAGAATGTTTTGCATCGATTCTGTCTAACATTTTAATTTTAACTGCAACCGGAACGCTAGAAAATGCATTTCCAACTAATTTTCCGTTTGCACCATATTTTAATCTTAATTCACTAACTAAAGTAGCTACTTGTAGTCTAGATAGGTATTGACCTTCAAATAATGTTTTTGGGTCAGGTAAATTGTCGATTAAGCCAGAAGCTACAACTTCTTTTGTGCAACCATAAGCCCAAGTAGGAATGTTTTCGATTGTTTTGCCATTCAACACCGGAGCTGAACCATTGTTTGTATATGGTACTTCGATTAATTTTGCAATTGTTGCAAATACTTCAGCTTTTGTGATTGCTTGATCAGGTTTGAAAGATTTGTCTGGGTAACCAATCATAACATCGGCCGCAGTAGCACGTGTAATTTCATCGTTTGCCCAATATGCAGTAGTTACATCTGAATATGTTTTAGATGAAGCTGTTTGTTGCATATTTAAACCTTGAGCTAACATAAATGCTAATTCTGATCTTGAAATAGGCATTTTGATATCAAAATCTCTTCCACCCATTTTAGCACTCATTGCATTTAACAAATCTTTTGAAAAAGCATTTACATATGTATTTTCTTTATTTGTAAAGCCTAGTCTGCCTTTTTGTTTAAGAACTTTTCCGCCAATTCTGTAAACATAATCTGCATCTTTAACTTCTGTTGCATCTGCGTTCATTAAAGATGGGTGAGCATAAACTTGTACTTTTTCTTGATCACAGCAAGATTTTGCCATAACATTTGAGCATGTTAAAAACAAAGCTAATGTTACAGATAATGCTTGTGTAGTTTTTTTCATAGCTTACTCCTATTCCTAGTATATAAATATACATATTACTTACCTTTATTGTACAATAAAATACAATAAGTCAAGAAAAATTTTTTCCTCAAAAATAGGTCAAATGTAGGATAAGAAGTTTTTTATTTTGCGATTGTGCTATAATTTTTATTGTTTAAGGAGTTTTAATGAATATAATCTTATTTAGTGAAAATTTGTCTTCAAAAATAGAAGAAATGATAGAATTAGATGATGAAACAGAAGTTAGACATTTTGATTTATCAGAATTAGATAATTACAAACAATACAATCCCAGTCTTATTGTTTTTGATTGCAATATAGAAAAAGTTAGAGAATTTTGTGCCGTTCGCAAACTCGAATGTTGTGCTTTGATTGCTGCAAATAAAGTTCCACAAAATTTAATCGTTAGAGCTTTGTCTTATGATTATATTATAGCTCCTATAAATCCTACAGAATTAAATGTTAGGATTAAAGCACTTTTAAAGACATTTGAAGTTAAAAAGAATTTGATAAAAACAGCGATTTGCGATGAATTAACCGGTTTATATAATAGAAAATATCTTCATCATAGACTGGAAGCCGAAATTTCTCGTTCAAAAAGATACAATACACCTGTTTCTTGTTTGTTGTTTGATATAGATTACTTTAAAATCGTAAACGATATGTACGGTTATGATTGGGGCGATATTCTTCTTAAAAAAGTTGCTCAAATTTTAAATGCACTTGTTCGTCGTGAAGATGTTTTGACTCGTTATGGCGATGAAGAATTTATGGTGTTGTTACCTGAAACGACTGAACAACAAGCTGTAATATTTGCTGAAAGATTTAGAAATGATGTAGAAAAGATGGAATTTATTCCTGCAAACGAAGACGAAAGACACCCAATCACAATATCAGGCGGGGTTGCATGTTATCCTTGTATGGAAGATGTAGAAGAAGATGCAAATACGCTTATTCGTTATGCAGAACACGCTTTGTACAACGCAAAACAAAATGGAAAAAACAAAATTGTTCAATTTTCAAAAATCAACCTAGGAAATTAAACCCTAGGTTGATTTTTATTTTCAAGTTTATTTTTTAAGTCTAAAATTTCATATTTTAGACGATTTATTTCGCAAGAAATCGGATCGGGTATTCTGTTGTGACACAGTTGTCCTTCTATGTATTTCTTTTGTTTAACTACTTTTCCCGGAATCCCAACAACTGTACAGTGTTCTCCTACATTATCTATAACAACCGAACCTGCACCAATCAAAGAATAATCTCCTATTTTGATGTTGCCTAAAACCTTTGCACCTGCTCCGATTGTGACAAAATTTCCGATTGTCGGGTGACGTTTGCCTTTGTCTTTGCCTGTCCCACCTAGTGGTACGCCTTGATAAATCAAAACATCATCGCCAATTATTGTTGTTTCACCTATTACAACTCCCATCCCATGGTCGATAAAAAATCTTTTCCCGATTTGTGCTCCGGGGTGAATTTCTATTCCTGTGAAAAATCTTGCAATTTGTGAAATTAACCGAGGAATAAAAGGGATTTTCCACATAAGAAGCCTATGAGCAATTCTATGTGCCAAAATTATATGAAAGCCTTGATACAAAAACACAACTTCAAACACACTTTTTGCTGCAGCATCTTTTTCAAGAATTGTTTTTATGTCTTCTATTATTATTTTAATCCAATTTATAATTTTCAAATAAAACTTTCAATTATATCACTGTTTACTTTTTTAAAACAAAAATGCTCTTTGTAAAATAAAAGAGCATTTTTTATTGATAGAAAAGATTATTTTCTTTTAGCAATTACTCTTGCAACATGTACACCTGATGCACTTGCCTGCATTAAACCTCTTGTTACACCTGCACCATCGCCGATTGCAAAAAGATTTTTTACGCCTAAAGTTTCTAGTTCATTTGAGATGAGAACTCTTGCAGAGTAGAATTTAACTTCTACACCATAAAGAAGTGTATAGCGAGAAGCCACTCCTGGAGCGATTTTATCGAGAGCATAAATCATTTCAATTATGCTCAATAACTGACGATATGGAAGCACCAAACTCAAATCCCCCGGAGTTGCACATTCGAGAGTTGGTTGGATAATAGATTCTTTGATTCTTTGTGGTGTAGAGCGACGTCCATCTAACAAATCACCGAATCTTTGTACTAAAATTCCGCCTGATAACATATTTGCAAGAGAGGCTATATGTTGTCCGTATTTAATTGGTTCATTGAATGGTTCTGTGAATTTTTTTGAAACCAAAAGAGCGAAGTTTGTGTTTGGTGTTTTTTTGTCTGCATAAGAGTGTCCGTTTACAGTCGAAATGCCGTTGTAGTTTTCATTAACAACTTCACCGTTTGGATTCATACAGAATGTTCTAACTTCGTCACCAAAAGTTGGTGTATGATATATTAATTTTGATTCATATAGTCTAGATGTAATAGGTTCCATAACAGGAGCAGGAAGTTCAACACGAACACCTACATCAACTGCATTATTAACCATTTTAATGTTGTTTTGAATAAATTGTTTAGATAACCAATCTGCACCTTCTCTACCTGGTGCTACAACAACAAAATCAGCTAAATATTCATTGCCTTGTTTTGTTGTAAAGCCTTTTATTGTGTTGTTTTCTATGATTAAATCAGCAACAAGTTCGTTATTTATAATATCTATTCTATCCATTAAATAATCTTGCATTGATTTTAAAACGGAAAGAGATTTTTCTGTTCCCAAGTGTCGAACAGGTGAGTGAACAAGCTTCAATTCAGCTAATGTTGCAGCATGTTCAATATCGGCAAAATCAGCTCTATTTGTGCCAAAAACGGTTTTTGTAGCACCATGTTCTAGATAAATATTATCGCAATAATCGATTAAATTTTCTACTTCGTCGTATGGCATATAGTCAACTAAATGACCGCCAACTTCCGGTGTGAGTGTAAGTTTTCCGTCAGAAAAAGCTCCTGCTCCGCCCCAGCCACACAAAAGACCACAGGTTTTGCAGCTCATACATTGTTTTACACCTTCTCTAAGAGGGCATTTTCTTTTTTCGATTTTAGCACCTTTTTCTATTAATAAAATCTTCCACTCAGGTTTAAGTTTGGCCAATTCTAAAGCAGTAAAAATTCCTGCAGGACCACCACCAACTATCGCAACATTGTACATTTTAAATTCCTTTTAATTATCTGATATTTTGGGAATATCCTATTTCATTATATTATAAACACTTTTGTTTTTAGAAAAAACTTGAATATTTTTACATTTTTAAATATTATTTTGTTTCAATTTCATTGTTTAAAAAATCTCTTAATTCGAGTGTTTTTTTAAAATTAAATGAAACAAACTGATTAAATCTAAGCCCTAATGTGCATGAAGGGCAGAGAGTAAGAATTAAATCAGCTTTTGAAGTTTTAATCGTGAGAGCTTTTTTTAGTGCAATTTTTGTTGAAATTATAGGGTGAAAAACAAAATAACTTCCGCCAAAACCGCAGCAGCTATCGTAATTTTCCAGTCTTTTGTATTTTATTCCATTGATATTTTTTATTAAGTTTTCAATTTTAAAAAATTCTTCTTCAGACAAATGACAGGGTT
Organism: uncultured Candidatus Melainabacteria bacterium; assembly: GCA_934675695.1. GTDB lineage: Bacteria > Cyanobacteriota > Vampirovibrionia > Gastranaerophilales > Gastranaerophilaceae > RUG14156. Next base: position 6,079 of record CAKURN010000022.1, read on the forward strand.
TGTGAAAAGTTACAATTTTGTTTTTGTATTTTGAATTTTGTTTTAATTCTAATTTTTCTTTGATTAAATCTGTAAAAAACACTAATTTTGTTTTGTCGATATTGGTATAATTTTCAAATGCCGATTTGCAGCTTGCACAATCGAATACAACCAATTTTGCGTTTTTAATTAAAGAAATATTTTTATCTTTTGCTTTTTTGTAGTTTTTTATATCTCCACAAGTCAAATATGGCAAGCCGCAACAAGAAAAATCAGGATTAAAGAATAATTTATCTAAATATGTATTTTTGTGTTGAGCTTTTGCAACACAACCTTTAAAATAAAGGATATCAGAAGTTTTTGACTTTATTTTAGGTTTGAAAAAATTTAAAATATAAAGGATTTTCAAAGGTAAAAGTTTTAAAAATAAAAATAATTTTTGATTTAATTTTGATGGATTTAGTTTTGCATTTTTATATGCAAAAATAGAAACAGTGTTTACTTTTGATGGGCAAGAAGTTTTGCATTTTGTGCAATTTAGGCAAATTTTTAAATCTTTTTTGATTTCTTTTTCAGACAAAATCCCTTTATTGAAACCCAAAAGTTTACAAATAAGCCCACGAGAAGTGTTATTTTCATCTTTTTTAATATCATAAATTGGGCATTTTTCTAGGCACAATGCACATCTTGAGCATTTAGAGAGTTCTTTTTCTATTTCTGAATTAAGCATATTTCATAGTATAATTCAAAAAAATAAAATTTTTTTGTTAAAATATTATTATGAAACAAATTTTATCAAAATTTTCTTTAGAAGAATTGCAAAACTACATTGAATCAATCGGTGAAAAAAAATTTCGTGCAAACCAAATTTTTTCTTGGATTTGGGCAAAAAATGCAAAGTCGTTTGATGATATGACTGACGTTAAAAAAGAATTTCGTGAATTTTTAAAACAAAACTGCGAAATTCTAGATTGTAAAATTAAAACTCGCCAAATTTCATCAGACGGTACAATTAAATATTTGATAGAATTTTCAGATGGATTGTGTGCCGAGACTGTTTTAATGCGTTTTGACAACCGTTCCAATCTTTCTATGTGTGTTTCTTGCCAAGTCGGCTGTAAAATGAATTGCAAATTTTGTGCAACAGGACACAATGGTTTTAAAAGAAACCTTGATGCATCAGAAATAATTTCTCAAATTTTATTGGCTCAACAAGATACCGGACTAAAAATTACAAATGTTGTTTTTATGGGACAGGGAGAGCCTTTAGACAATTTTGAAAATATCAAAAAAGCGTTTGATTTTATAAACAAAAATCTACAAATTTCAATTAGAAGAATGACACTATCAACATCAGGTATTGTTCCAAAAATCTATGAATTAGCAAAAAATGAACTTACTCCAACGCTTGCTATTTCTTTACATGCACCTAATCACGAAATTCGTGAAAAAATAATGCCTATCGAAAAAAAATACAATATACAAGAATTAAAAAAAGCACTAAAAGATTTTAATAATGTAACAAAAGATAGAATTACGATAGAATATATTTTGATTGGCGGGTTGAATGACACTATTGAATGTGCAAAAGAACTGATTGAATTTTTAAAAGACATTAAATGCAACATCAATCTCATTCCATACAATCCTGTTTCAAGCAATGACTTTGAAAAACCAAACAAAAAAGCTATGATGAAATTCAAATATCTTTTGGAATCTTCAGGCAAAAAAGTGACTATTCGACTAGAACGTGGTGCAGATATAGATGCTGCTTGTGGACAATTGGCAGGAAAAATATCTTAACTTTTTAGCTAAAGTATGATTGGAACGTGCTTAATTGAGCAGATAAAGAAGACATTGTAGAATCCATTTTGTTGAATTTGCTGGTTATTAATGTCTGATAAGCAGTTAATTTTTCGTTTGCTGAATCTATTCTTTTATTTAAACTTGTTATTTGACTGTTTATTGAATCTGTATATGTTGCAAAATAGCCTTTTTCTGAATCTAAAACAGCACTCAATGTGTCAGCCATTTTGTCAAAAACGCCTGTATTTTCTTGTGCTGTATAGCCGTCTGACAAAAGTTGTTTTACTGAATATGTGTTGTCTTTTAAGGCTTCTTTTAATTTTGTACTGTCTATTGAAATATTAGATATATCAGAACTAGAAGTTGAAATACCAATTTGTGATAGCAGATTGTACGCTCCATCGTTTTCGTTTGTGCCTGATAGAATATTTTTTAAAGTAGATGACAAGCTGCGTAATGTAGCATCACTTCCTATGGTTCCACTTGATGTAGTGCTTGTTTTGATGGTGCTAATTACATCATTGTATGCGCTAACAAAAGTATTAAGTGCTTCTTCGATTTTTGAATAATCAGGTTCAATATCCAATGTTACAGAACTAGGGTCGTCTGGGTTACTTGTATAATCGCTTGTTGGTTTTTTTACTGTAATAGACAAGTTAGATATACCTGATGATTCTCCTGTAATTGTATTTGAAGTAGATATAACTTTGTTACCGTTTACATAGAGAATAGCGTTTTTACCCAGTACTTGTGAATTTGATGCAAGAACTTCTTCATTATCGGCATTTGTTTCTGTTAAACCTAAAACATTTAATAGATTTGTTCCTGTTTCAGACAAACTGATATTGTTTTCGCCTGTTTCTGAAGAAGTTAAGATTAATTTGTTTGTTAAAGAATCAAAACTTGCTTGAACATTTGCATCGGAATTTCCGTTTATTTTTGAAATTAAATCATTTAATGAAGTGTTTTTATTTATACTAAAATCTACACCATTAATCGTAATTGTGCCTGATTCTGCTTCTTGTCCATTTTCATCAAAGAATTTTACACCTCTGAGACCGGATTCTTCTGAAGCCATTGCGGCACTAGTCAACATTGTAGAAACAGCATAAGCACTTTTGTATCCGTGGGTGCCTGTTTTGTCATTCATTTTTAAAGCTGAAACAAAATTTGATTTATCTGAACTGGTTCCTAAAGACAAATTTGCATTTTCATCAACTACCCATTCGCCGTTTTCATCTTTTTTGTATGTATCCAATGAAAAATAGCCGTCGTCACTTATGTTTGCTTGGACTTTTCCGTTTGTGGAGTCTGATATTTTATCTATTACGTCTTTTACTGTGTCTTCTGATTCAATGTTTACTTTGTATTCTTTGCCATCAACAAACAAAGAAAAATCCCCTGCTTTTGCTTGTCCGTTTGCAAGGCTTGTAAATTTTGTATTTGCAATATCGTCACTACCTACAATACCTAAGCTTTTGTTGCTGGTTGCAGTAGTTGAAGTTGCAATTTGTTCGATTTTTAAATCAACCGAAGCAGCTGCAACATTACCTTTTGATGTTGCTGTTGCATAAGCAGAATTTGAAGAAGTGATAGAAGTATCTGCCCACATGTCAGAACTTGAGTCATATATGGTTTTTGTAAAAGTTTGTAGTGCAGTTAAAAGCGTGCTACATTTGGATTTTAAACTGTTAACAGCAGAACTTTTGTTATTTAAGTTGGTTAATTTTGTTTGTAATGGTGTGACTGTTGATTCTTTCTTTACGCTAACGAGCGAAGAAACCCAACCGTCGATATCAAAACCTGAACCCAAACCTGTTATTGTACTTGGCATAATTAAATTCCTTTTAATTTACAATATCCATATTATTAAGTGTATGTTCCACCTTATACATATATTATAACACAAACTTAAAATTTTGTAACATTTGTTAAAAAAGATTTAGCCTAATTATCTAATTTAATTCTAAATTAAAATGATAAAAAATTCTTATATGAAAATTTTCTTTAGTTTGATTTTGATTTTTAATATATTGCTTACAAATATCTGTTTTGCAGACAGTGTAAATATTGATTTTTTCAAAAAATTTAATGATGAGTATCTTTTGAAATATATTTTAGAAACTCTAGAAAACAACCACAATTTAAAAGAAGCAAACTACAAAGTCGAACAGTATCGTTATGAAATAAAGACTCAATTTTCAAAAGAATTGCCTGAACTATCGGTAGGAAGTGCTTATCTCGGGGCTCATTTTCCAACGACTGATGCAAGTGATTTCTTTTTTGTTCGTCCAAATGCTTATATTTTGCCTTTTAGGGTGAATTATGAACCTGATTTTTTGCTCAAAAGTCGTGACAAAACAAAATCAAAAGAAAAACTTTTTAAAGCACAATTGGCAAACCAAAAATCTACCTATATTTCTTTGTTATCAGATGTTGCAAGCGTGTATTTTAATATTTTGTTGACAGATTATTTAATTAAAACCCAAATTGAAATCTTAAAAAACAAAACAAAAAATCTTGATTTAACGAACAAAAAATACAAAAATGGCGTTATTGATTTAGTTGAATTAAATGAATATAGAAAAAAAATCCAAAACGAGCAAATGTACTATGATTCATTGATAAAAAACCAAAAAACAATGCTATACAACCTAAGCTCTTTGATTGGAAAAAGCCCAAACTGCACAGACGAAATCAAGCGTGGCAAAATTGAAGAAATTGAATACGTAGAAAATATTCCTGAAATAATCAATTCTGACTTGATTTACAATCGTCCTGATTTAATCGAAATAGAAAACAAACTAAAAAGTGCAAAAATCGATATTACAGTCGCTAAAAAAGACTTTTTTCCCAGTTTTAATATTAACGGTTTGTACAGTATGGACACTGCAACAGGTGGAAATTTCTTTTCTTGGGACAGTGCTTTTGCACTTCTAATTGCAGGTTTAACTCAAGATATTTTTAAAGGCGGATATAAAATCGCTAACTTAAAAATCAAAAAAGCCCGCTATGGAGAACTTTTTGAACAATACAAACAAGCAGACCTTAATGCAATAAAAGAAATCAACAATGCTCTAAACATAATCAAACAAGATTCAAAAAATGAAAAATCAACTCTATACAAACTAAATCTCCAAGATGAAAATTACAATTTTTCAAAAAAGAAATTCTCACAAGGTACAATTTCAAAATTTGAATATTTAGATGAAAAAGCCCTTTTAGACAATTCAAAACAACTTTGGGCAAGTTCAAAAGCCACCAGATTGATGGATTATGTAACTTTGTATAAAGCTCTTGGTGGTGAATTATGAAAAAATGGCTAATAGTTTCTATTTCAATCGTTTTTGTTTTTATTTTGGTTATATTTTTCTTTTTTTTAAACAAAGAAGACAAAAATATTATAGAAAGTTACGGAAATATTGAAATAAGACAAGTTGATTTGTCTTTTCAAATTGATGGTGTAATAAAAGACGTTCTGGTTGAAGAAGGTGATTACGTTAAAAAAGGCGATTTAATCGCAATTTTAGATGATAGAGATTATAAGGCAAACTACAAAAAAGCCCTCTATCAAGAAAAAACAACTTATTCAAATGCAACA
>CAKURN010000023.1 GCA_934675695.1 uncultured Candidatus Melainabacteria bacterium
GCAAGAAAAAACTTAGAAACCCAACAAATCAATCTTGATACAATCAACAAAAAGATTGATGAAATGGAAGCACAAAAGATTGTGAATGAATATTCTTCAACTACTTTTGGCGAAAAAATAATCAATTTTGCAAAACAATTTGTAGGTAAATCAGAAGCCCAAATGAGTAGTATATTGGCTGCCGCAGGTTTGTATGATGCAGGTCAGTGGTGTGCCGATTTTGTAAGCTACTGTTTGCAACAAAACGGAATCAATGTAGCAGAACACTCTGTTAGCGGTCTAATCGGCTGGGGACAAGCAAATGGAACTTATGTACAAGGTAGCGAAGCAAACGGCTCAAATATCAAACCCGGAGATGTCGTTGTGTGGAAAGGTACACAAGGCTTTGATTCACATACAGGTATTGTTACATCTGTATATGAAGAAAATGGAGTTTGGTATTATGAAACCCTAGAAGGTAATATGGGTATCTCGACCGGAGGTAGAGGCGTTGGCGAACGTCAAACCTGTCGTACAAGTACTGAAAAATTGCGATTAGATGGAGCTACGGGCTTTATACAAGTTGCATAAATATTTCAAACAACCAAAATTGGCATGCTTATTTTTAAATTGAGCATGCCAATTTTTTCATATTTTTCTTTCTTTTTACATTTATTTACAAGATTAAGGATTTTTAAATTCCATGGAAACATGCACTAATCATGGATTGTAGAATTTAAAAACCCTTTAAACCATGTGATACCATGGGTTTTGAGGTGGTGAAACCCTTGAAAATCAAGCATGGTAGGCAATACCATGATTGTAAATTGTCGTAATAATTCGCTGTAATTTGCTTGATAATTGAGTCTTAAAAGATATAATTATATTAAAGCCAAAGGACACAAGGTTTTTAGTGCTACTAGATTTTATTGGGAGAGTTTATAAGTGTTAAAGAGTAGAGATTTTGGCAGAGCCACAGCTGTAAGAAGATGGACTCCGACCGCAATCGAGTGTTACAAAAGAGGGTGCAATTGCGAAGGGTGTTTTTATACAGATTTCTTCAACAGTTCAAGTCAAAAATGCCAAATGAAAGCGTCCGTTTTAGAATTAGTCAGAGTTTTAGGAAAACCGGACATAGAATTAAAACAGGTACTAACTGAAGAATAGCTTTAAAATTTTAATTTATACACTATTTTAATATGGTTGAAAATTCAACCATATTTTATTTTTTATTCAAACTTAAATCCAAAAGGAAATATATCTTTTAAAGTCAAAACCAAAAGCCCGTTTTCGTCTTCTAAAATAACTTTTATATTTTCGTCAACGGCAAATTCGCTCAACCATTGTCTGCAAGCACCACAAGGCATACACCTTTTTTGTTTTGGAGAATATATTGCAATTGCTTTTATTTTTGTTTTTTCTCCCATAGAAATAGCACTCGACATTGCATTTCTTTCTGCACACAATGACAAACCATAGCTCGCATTTTCTACATTACAGCCTGTGTATGTTTTTTCGCTTTCATATAAAATACAGGCTCCAACAGGAAATTTTGAATAAGGGCAATATGCATTGTTTGAGGCGTCTTTTGCCTTTTTGAAAAGTTCATTTATATCTTGCATTAATAACCTCTTTTTTTTAAAAAAAATTGTAATTGATATTATAATAGAAGTTAAAGTGATTTTCAAGTATTTTTTGAAACTTTTGCATTAATCAAAACGTCATTTTGCAGTTTTTTTATTTTCAAATCGTGAAATTTTATTGCTTCGTCGATTTTTGAAATTTCAATTCCACTAACAAAATTTATTCCGCTACCAAAAATTTTTGGTGCGATAAAATGATTGATTTCATCTACTTCTTTGTTTTTAAAAAGCAAAGAATTAAAACCGGAACCTGCTTCTACCATAATAGAGTAGATTTTCATCTCGTATAGTTTTTTAAACAGTTCATCAAAATCACCATTAAAAGAAATCTGTTCTATAGTTTTTGGCAATTGAATTTTTGAATTGTTAATCAAGATTTTTCTGGTTCCGTCATCGTTAAATACATCATAATCCAAAGGAATTTTGTTATTCGGGTCAAAAATTATTCTATTTGGCGATTTTTTGTTTTTTATTCTTACATTTAATTTTGGATTGTCTTTTAAAATTGTGCCTGAAGCAGACATTATTGCTTGGTATTCGCTTCTTAAATTTTGAACAATTTTTCTTGAATACGAATCTGTTATCCATTTTGATTCGCCATTTTCAAGAGCAATTTTGCTATCTAGCGTTGTTGCTGTTTTTAGCATAATGTAGGGTTTTTTGGTTAAGATGTTTTTGATAAAAATTTTATTTAATTCTAAACACTCTTTTTCCAAAACCCCGACAATAACTTCTATTCCTGCATTTTGCAGTTTTTCTATGCCTCTACCTTTTACAATCGGGTTTATGTCTTCCATTCCAACAATTACTTTTTTAAAACCCGATTTAATAATCAAATCAGCACAAGGAGGCGTTTTTCCAAAATGCGAACAAGGTTCCAGATTAACTATGATTGTTTTGTTTTTTGTATTTCCTTTTGCAGCGTTTATTGCATTAACTTCTGCGTGGCTTTTTCCGTATTCTTCGTGGAAACCGGTAGAAATTATTTCGTCTTTTTGTTCATCATAAACAATAGCCCCGACAAAAGGGTTTGGCATATTTTTGCCTTTTGCTTTTTTTGCCAAATTTAGGCATTTTCGCATTAATTTTTCGTATTTTTTGAGCATTTTTAAGAATTTTGTTCTTCGTTTTTAAGATTTTTTCTGACTTCGTCAAATTTTTCTTGAGCTTTTTTCATAAATTCGTCATCATAGACGATATTCATATTTTCTTTAATTGTAGAAATTTCTTCTTCTTTTATATTGTCTACAATTTGTTTATCAACAAAATGCAATTTTTCCATAGAAGGCATTATTGCTTGTTTTTGGGCAACATATTTTTCCAGATTTTCAGCATTTAAGTCTTTTCTGAATTTTTTTAATATATCAGGATTTATACCTTTTTTTTGTAAATCTTTAAAAGGCGACAAAGTATAAGTGTGTTTGTAATCTGAATTAAAGATATTCAAATTAATCGAATCAATATCATCACCCAAAAACATATCAGGAGCGTAACCTGTAGAATAATGCTCGTTGTTTTCACTGCACAAAAATATATCATTAAACATAAAATTATCGTCGGTTTTTGTGATTTCAGAAATAGAAGTCAGTTTTTTGTCTTCTAAATTTTCAACAACAAATGCAAAATCAAAAATTTTGTAAGCTTCTTTTTTAGCTTTTTCTTCTGACAAATGAGGTAATATTTTTAAAATTTCCAGTGAAATTTTTTCAAGTGCTTCTTCTCTAGTGTCTGCTTCGATATTTAAAATCATACCTTTAAAACCGTCAAGAAGATTTTCAATAACGCAAGAAGAAGAAAACTCAAAATCATTCAAAAAAATCCCATCCGGAGTGGATTTGAAGATTGTTTTCAAAATTGATGCTTCTCTTTTGTTTTCTAATTCAAAAAAGTCATAATTTGAAAAATTAGTCTTGTCGATTATTATTTCTTTTGAAAAATCAACAAAAGCATATCTGAAATTTGTTGGCATTTTTTTGGCAATTGCAGACAAAAGCGTGGTTTTTAGAGTTTTTCTTTTGCCGATAATTAAAATGTTTTTTTTGAATTTTAATAATGTTTGCAAAAAAATAGAAATTTCTTTCGAGATTGCTTGATTTTCTTCCAAATTTTCTAAAGTCGCAAATTTGTCCCTGTAGCATTTTATGTGCATAGTTGACATATTAGTCAAAGGAGGGAGAGTCGCAACAACGTTAAAACCCAGTTTGTAGTTGAATTTTATAAAATCATCTTGAACATCTGAGTATTTTTTTATTATGTTTTGAAGCTGAATTTCGTCCCTAAAAGCACTCGTTGAGCGATGAAGTTTTGTTTTTCTTTCGATAAAAATATTTCTTGGCCCATTTACAAAAATCGCATTTATATCATCGTCTTCGAGCAACGTATCAACTACCCCTAAAGAAAGTGTGTTTTGCATTTCTTCACTTGATTGATAATATTGTTGCATATTGAGTTCTATGTCAATATTTTTTTGGCTTTTTGCATTCGCTGTAGTATTAAATCTATCTCTTAGTGACAATTTATTCCCCCATTCTTTTTAGCAAATCAAACATTCCAATTTCTTCTTTTTTGTTTGTTTTAGAAATTTCATCAAAATCGATTTTTTCAATTTCTTCTGAAATTTTTTTATATGCTTTTGCAATGTTCGATTGCGGGTTTGTTTCTTCAACTGACAAATTTCTATTCATCGAGTCAATCAAAGTAATGTAGTTATTTGGAATCGAATAGTCGATTTTTTTGTTTAATAATATTTCTATTTTTTCTTTTGTGTCGATAGAATCCGGTATAGTTCTATTAATGAGTAATTTTGTTCTGTTTTCATTATATCCTATTTTAGTAAATAATTCATAACATTGTTGAAGATTTTTTACTTGTTGAAGATTAAACAATCCCACAAGCACCACCAAATCAATATCATTCAAAACAGAAAGCGTCTTTTCATCAATGTTTGCACCAATATCAACAAAAATATAATCGAAACTTTTTTTTAGTATATTTAAAACTTTTATTATATCTTTTTTTGAAAAATTCGTGATTTTAACTTCTTCAAAAAGCGAAAGCACATACAAATTCGTGTTTTTGTAGCAAGAAATATTTTCTCTTAAACTGTTTTTGTCAAAATTTTCAATGTTTTTTAAGATATATTCAAAACTCTGTTTGTTTTTGACGCCCAAATAATCAGCGGCGTCAGAAGATTTTGTATTCAAATCCAAAATACAGACTTTTTCGTTTGTATTTTCAAAAAGAGAATACGCAACATTAATCAAAGTAGAAGTTTTCCCTGTCCCATTTTTCAAAGAAAAAAACGTTAGCGTTTTTGCAGTATTGTTTTCGTCTTTTTTTGTTATTTTTTTGATACTAGCGTCCATCACTACACCCAATACGGGTTTTAGGATTAATTCTTCTATTTCGTATTGTTTTAATTCTTCAACCAAAGAAGAATCAATCATAGACGACATTGCGATGAATTTTAGGTTTTGTTTTTTTGTTTTTAAATTTTTTATGTTTTCGATTGTTTTTGCCTGCTCTTTGATTTTTATATCAAAAACAATCAAATCTATTGCATTTATATCGATATTTTGAAGTTTATCAAAGTCAGAAAATCCCCCCAGATACTCGGTTTCCGGGTTGTTTTTTATTATAGATGAAACCAAATCCAAACTTTTTATATTGCTATCTATAATGACGGTTTTTATCACATTGAACCTCTAAATTGTTCATCTAAAAACTCCAAAAACATCTTCAGTGCGTTTTCTACAATGTCTTTTTTGATTGTTGTTCTAGTGTTTTTGTTTGATAGAAATCTTACGACTTTTATTTGTTTTTCGTTATTTTTTTTATAGCCAAAAGAAATGAAGCACGTTCCTACAGGTTTTTCGTCGCTTCCTCCGCTAGGGCCTAAAATCCCTGTTGTTGCAATAGAAGTATCAGCATAATCTAATAAGCCACTTGACATTTCAAATGCTGTATTTTCACTCACTGCACCAAAATCCTCAAGGGTTTTGTTTTTTACTTTTAAAAATTTATTTTTTGCTTCGTTTGAATATGTAACGAAATTTTGGAAAATAAAATTGCTCGCACCAGAAATATCTGTCAAATAAGAACTCAAAAGCCCACCGGTACAGCTTTCTGCTGTCGAAAGCGACAATTTGTTTTCGATTAAAATTTCTTTAATTTTTTGTAAAACTTCTTCTATATTTTCCATAACACTCGTTGTTTATGAAGGTATGTTGAGTTTTTGTAATATTATTATATCAAATCTGGAATCTTTTTCGATTATTACTTCATCGCCATGACGGAACAAATCTGCAACTGTATTGTATACAGTACTAGAAGCACAAGCAATACCTCCACCGACTGCTCCTACAGGAACAAGAACATATTTTGCTCCATTGAACATTTTGTCCCCTGTAGTTTTGCCCCAGTTTATTGTTCTTTTTACATATTTTGTAGAATTTTTTGCGTCATTTTTAACTGATTTAAAGTATCCACCGTTAGTAGTAACAGCTCCATCGGTTTTGATTATGTATTCTGCAACTGTTGAAACGCCTGCATTTAGTGGCAATTGTGTTCCTTGTTTTGTAATTAAATGATCAAGTGCCATATACAAAGAAGCCGGACGAGAAAGCATTCTTGAATATTTTACACCTGTAATTCTGCCTCTAAAAATCGTATTAGAAGGCAAAATCAGTTTGTTGTTTACATAAATATCTTTTGCCAGATGAGCCTCAAACATATCGCCTTGAACAAGAGTTGTGGTTCTGATTTCATGACCCATAACCATTTCCAGTTTTGTTCCATAAGGCAAAGAAACACCGTCTATATCTGCATGTAACTGATAAGTCGCAAAAGCTCTATTAAAAAACATCATCAAAAAAGCAAATAATAATACTTTAATTTTTTTCATATTTATTTCCTTTAATTCATATCCTTTGTGTCATTAACGCTGGTTGCACCAAATTTTGCAGACAAATCGTCAATATGGTGAATTATATAATAAAAAGGTTCTAAATCCTTTTCCCCTAAATCAATCATAGCACCCCATTCGCTTCTTCCATGGTGAGCTGCAATCATTTTTGCTATATTTAAAAACCCGTTTGTCATACACAGTGTATAACTGTATTGAGAGTGGCTAATCCAGTCTTTTCTGAATTGTTCATTGTATTCAATTACGCCTGATTCTATATTTACAATATATTCAAAAATTTTTCCGATATCATGAAGAATCACTCCTGCAATTACTTCGTCTTCTTTTAATCTTTTTTTGAAAGTCGGTAAGATTTTTTTTGCTATATCTACACATTCTTTCGTATGAACCAAAAGTCCGCCTATATAGTTGTGATGCATAGATTTTGCCGCAGGAGCAACAAGAAGTTTTTCTCTATTTTCGTTTAATGTATTTAAAACAAAATTCTTTAGTTTTTCGTCTTTAAATGTTTCTACGGTTTCTATTATTTCTTTTAACAATCTTTCTCTGATATCTTCATTTATGCCGAGTCTGGCTTGTTCAAGAACTTCAAAATTATTCAAAAGGCAATTGTTGTATCTTTCATTGTAGCTTGCTGTAATGATTTTGATTACATTTCCGACTCTAGTTGCAATATCAGGAATTCTATTTAAAGTTTCTTCCCACAATACACAATTCATTATCGAAAAATCGCCCAAATTTTTGATTTGCATTTTGCCCATTTTTGTACCGGCTTTCGTGTCGCCGACGGCAAAAGATAGTATTTCGTATTTTGCTTTTAAATCTAACATAAGAATATTTTACGACAAACTACAAATAAGTCTATTATGTTACAAACAACTAACTCCACTGTTACAAATTTTAATATTAATTATTGTATCAAAGAGGGGTGAAATTTTAAATTTTTTGATACAATAATAATAATTGAGGGATAGAGGTATTTTTAATGTTAAATTTATTAAACAAAAATAGAAACGAAAGCTGTTTCGACTCAAAAGAATTGGGTGTTTTGCTTGCAAAAATTGCACAAATTTACGACATAAACAGTATAAAACAAGATAGAAAAGTTTATCTTTCTAATTGCATAAAAAAATATGGATATCTTCCATATCCACAGTTTAAGGTTTTGCAAGAATTAACCGATGCAGAAACGATTTTTTGTTTAATTAAAAAAATGACAAAAGCAGGTACTTTTGTTGAAAATAGCATAATCGAATTTAAAAACCCGTCTTACTTGGCTAGAAAAAACATAAAAAATTCTTCTTGGTTTAAACATGAAGGTCACAACATAAAACTTCTTTCTCTTAGTGCTTTAGGAGATGGAAATTCCAGCGACTGCCCTGCAAATTTCATCGATTGGCTAAAATGCTTGATTACATTGCCTTCAGGAAACGAAAAACTAGGGATACTTCCTACTACTTTGTATTTAATTCCGTTTTTCAAAAGAGAATTTGACTGTGCATATTTGCCAAAATCTTCAGAAGTTTCTGAAAACTTGCAAGATGACAAATTGATGAAGTTTTTGGGATTAGATGCAGAAAAACAAGTAAAATTATTTATAGAATTGGCTCAATTGTGCAATCACCCTGTGATTTATGATATTTTGCCGCAAACTGCAAGATTTTCAAAAATTGTTTTAGTAAATCCACAAGTCGCTCGTTGGGTCGATATAAAAGAATTGACGAATGATATTGTTCAGTTTTTGACTCCGCTTTGTGTTCAAATAATCAACAAAAGAGAATACGAAGAAAAAGACGTCTTGAATGCCAAAAAATTATACATAGAAAATCTAAAAGGCAACTACAAAAAATACAATTCAACAGAAGAAAAAATCGTCAACGAAATTGAAGAAGAAATGAAAGAATACAAAATTCTCATTTCTTACAAAATGAGTTTTGAAAACAAACAAGAAGAACTTCAAAAACGTGCAAAAGAAATAATAGACATAGTTGCAGGAAAAACAATAAAATCAGAAGAAGACATTCAAAACCAAGACGAAATAATCCAAGCCTTGATGAAAGAACAGCTCTGGACATTCCCCGGGGGAGCTTGGTGCAGTGCGGGCGTTCCAATTTTTGACAAAATGAGCAAAGGAAAACAATACCCAATCTTCAAACACTACAACTACAAAGGCGAAGATGTAACGCATTTTGCAAATTTGGATTGTCAAACTCCTTATTATTTCTATCATTTTGAATCAAACAAATACAATGGAGATGTTGTAGAATTTTATGAAGATTATATTTTGCAACTTCAAAAAGAATTCAATTTTGATGGCTTTAGAGTAGATCATATTGACCACATAGTAGATGAATTTTCTCAAAACAAAAAAGGTCAGCCACTAAGCTACAGAATACCTGCAAAAGTTCTAGGAAAAATAAATTCAGAACTCAAAAAACGCATTCCTTATTTTGCAACTCTTGCAGAATATATGTTGTGGGACGGCTATTTTAAAGAATATCACAAAGATATGAAGTTCGATTTGTTGTGGGGTGATGATATTGTTGCTCAAAACACAAAAACCCCTGAACAAATAATAAACGACAATATTCGTCTTGCTACATACAACCAAAAAAACGGAAAAACAAACGCTCTTTCGATTTTAAAAGGTTACAATAACCAAGACGGAGAATTTAGAGATATAAACCAATACCCCGGACAATTAGGAAAAGAAGGAGCATTGTTCAAATGGTTCAAGTTAAAATTCTTGCCCGGTGGAAAATTTGCTTCTCGTCCTACATTGTTGATTGATGGAGATGAAAGCTTTACAAAAGTAGGTATTGAAAGAATAATTTCAAAAGAAACTTCTATGGTGAGAAATTACGATTGGGATTTCTTTGAAAAATTCAACGCTCTAGATTATTTTGCACAAAATAACGAACTATTAAACACAGGTAGAGCAATTCTCCATGAACAAAAAGCAAACGGTTTTGTTTGTTGGGAAATTGTTCCTGATAATGACAAAAACAAAAAGAAACAACAATCAACTTATCTTGTTGTAGCAAATTATTTTTCACCATCTGAAATTAAAGATGTTCAAGACGAAACAGGACGCATAGAAAAGAAAAATGTCAGAGGAACAATCACAAAAAACAACACAGTAAAAATAAACGAAGGTAAAAAGCTCATTTCTTATTATGAATTTGAACTTGATGATATGGGAAAATGTGCTTACGTCGAAAAACCACTGGAAAACGACATAACAAAAGAAATTACATTCAAAGAACTCCGCCCTGGAGAATTTAAAGTCTACAAAATGGTATAGTTATTTACTTTTTTTTACTAAAAATGAGGCTATTTAAAAAGCCTCATTTTTTATTATAACAACATTTGCCCACCAATAATGATTTTATGAGTATCGCTTGCTGCCATATTTTGACAATAAACATAATTCAACATCATTCTTAATGTTTGACCTAAAATAAAGTAATTTATGCCTGCAGTGTATTCTCTGGTGTTGTTGTGAGCAATGTGCGTATCATTATTAAAATCATCAAAACGAGCAACAAGCTGAAGTTTTTTTGTTAAACGATACATTAATGTCGCATTATAGCCCCATCTTTGGGTTTCTGTAATACCGCTTGCACCGTTTGAACCGTCTGCATACTGAAATTCCGCTGCAACACCCAGTCTTTTGTAGTCGTATCTAAGAGCACTACTCATAACACGAAAATCATGCCCGTTTCTCATGCCTGCTTGAAAACCGCCTGATAGATTGAGTTTTCCTGCTTTTTTGGGGTCAAATTTTGCTAATGGTTTAAAATTCACCCACAAATCAGTTTCAACCCCGGGGAAAAATTCTGAATAAAAAGTATCAGAACTATAACCGCCTATATCATAATCAACGTATTTAAAATCACCCTTTAACCTAATCCCTGTTTTTCTTACATTACCAAAGTTTCTTGCTGTTTGTGAACGAGCAATCAAAGGTATCAAATAAGGGCTCATACCACCTTCATAGCCGACAAATGGTCTTGATGTACCAAAAATCAACGAATGATGAGGAATTCTTTTTGTTTCAATAAATGCATCCAAAATCAATCTATGCATAAAATTTTGTTTCATAGGTGACATATCAGCCAAAATCGTAAAACTTTCTTTTCCACCTTTGAATTTTCCTCTTATGCCATAGTTTATGGTATTCATTTTAAATTTAAAATCAGAATCAACACCATCTCCCATTGATTCTGTCATTGTAGAAATCAAATTCAATTGTGTTCCCAATTCTTCAAAAGGACCTTTTTTAAATTTGAATGTCAACTGGTCTTTAAACATACCGGAAGGTGAATTTAAGTCGTATTCTTTTGTCAAAATCCCTTTTAGAGCTTCTTTTGAATAAGGGGAATATTTTTCTTCTTTTACTTCGGGCGCAACTTCTTCAGGTTCTAAAATGATTGGTTGTTCAAAACTTTCTTCTTTTGTTTCTGTTGGGTTGTTTAATTTTTCTTCAGCTTGCTGCAAAACGACTTCATCTTCTATTGCTAAAACTGAAGATGAAATACAAAAAACTATCAATAATAATTCAAAAATCTTTTTCATTTTAAGTACAAAAATAATAACATAGAAAAAAATGCACTTAAATCAAATTAAG
>CAKURN010000024.1 GCA_934675695.1 uncultured Candidatus Melainabacteria bacterium
AGCGAGGACAAATGAAGCGACAGTGAAACGAAAGCGAAATGCTTGTCCGAGTGAAAAAAATTAAAGAGAGCGAATTTTTGTTAGAGTGATGAGCGAAGCTCAAACTCGTTTATTTGAGTAATTTTATGGAATGGAAATTTTGCTTTTTGCAAAATTGGAATGAAATACTAAAATTACGAATTGCAAAAATTAAAGAAGCGAATTTTTGTAGGGCGAAGCGAAGCGAAGTCCCGAAGTAGCGAGGACAAATGAAGCGACAGTGAAACGAAAGCGAAATGCTTGTCCGAGTGAAAAAAATTAAAGAAGCGATTGCTCAAAACATCTCTCTGTTCTGGCTTCGCAGTTCAAAATGCTCCTGTTGAGTTTTGTCAAAACAAAACTCTTACGTCGTCTATCAACAGTTTCGAGTCTTGCTGACCGCAAGCCTCTATACTCTGGCTCCGCATAAAAAATTTGGCTCGTCTCACTCTGCCGACGCCCTAATTTTCTTGTCGAAGAATGAGACATAGAAAATGGAAGTACCCTTGTGGTAAGAAAATGCGAACCATTGAGCATTTTCTGAGAGGGCAAAAGCGAAGCGATTGCTCCGAGACGAATACTAAAATACAACCATAAAAAATAGACAAAAAATTTGGCTCGTCTCGGAATCGAACCAAGGACACGAGGATTTTCAGTCCTCTGCTCTACCAACTGAGCTAACGAGCCAAATCGCAATTTGTATATTAAATTTTCACTTTGTTAGCTCAGTTGGAAAAGTTCTTTTGTTGTTTCACTTCATTCACAACGGCTAACTAAACAAACCTACTGTTTGTTACTATATAATACCAAATCAACTTTTATAGTCAAGCACAAAATATTTAAAAACTAATTTTCAAGCAAAATTTTTATCGCTTCGCCATCTCTATGCATTTCTATTGCACGTTTAGCGTATTTCATGTCCATTTTTCTTGTGATTAATTTTTCTACATCAATTTTGCCATCAGCAATCATTTCTAAAGCTTCTCTAAAGTATTTTGGCGTATGATGGAAAGAACTTATTATTTTGACTTCGTCATAATGCAAACGACGAGTATCGATGTTTACGGAAGTTCCGGAAGCACACCCACCAAAAAAGTGCACATAACCGCCTTTTCTAACAAGCGAAAACATCTTTTCCCACATAGAAGGTAAACCAACGCATTCTATCGCAACATCCAATCCTCTATGTTCTTCTGTTTCATTCATAACTATTTCTGCTGGATCAGGATATTTTTTCAAATCGATTACGACATCAGCATTCGCAAATTCTTTTGCAAGCTTGAGTTTTAAAGGGTTTCTACCCATTGCAATTACTCTTGCTCCTTTTAATTTTGCCAATTTTGCAAACATCAACCCGATAGGACCAATGCCCACTACCCCCACTGTATCGCCTTTTTGGATAGGTGTTTTTGAAATACCATGGATAACATTAGATAGAGGCTCAGAAAAAGCCGCCTTTTCAAATGGTAAATCGTCAGGCAAAATTAGAGTGTTTTTTTCAACGATTCTTTTTGGGATTTTTATGTATTGGGCGTAAGCACCATTCAACAAATCGAGATTTTCGCACAACTCGTATTCGCCACGTCTGCAGTAAAAACATTCGCCGCAAGGTGCAGAATTTGCACACACGACCCTATCGCCAACTTTTACGTTAGAAACATTTTCATCAACTTTATAGACTATGCCTGAAAATTCATGCCCAAAACCTGAAGGCACTTTTTTAATTAATACAGGGTGTCCACGTTTGAATGTTTTTACATCTGTTCCACAAGTCAAAGCTGCTTCGACTTTGACTAAAATTTCGCCCTCATTTAATTCAGGAACTTTTACTTCTTCATATCTGATATCATTCGGTGCATAATATTGCACAGCTTTCATTTTCATACTTTTATATACGCCTTAAAAATTTTATTATTAAAACTATCATCGACTGCTTGTGACAAATTGTCAAGAGAATAATAAGAAGAAAGATTTGAAACAGTGACTATTTTTGAATTTAGAAGCTCACTAGACAATCTTAGGTCTTTTGGGTGAGGAGAATAACTAGAAATTATACTCAATTCTCTATAATAAATTTCGTTGTTTGAAAAACCGGCTAAATCATCTTCTACAGAAGAAAAAACGACTATTTTTCCGCCATCTATGACGTTTTCTAGAGCTGTTTTTATTGCTTTAGAACTACCTGCAGTTAAAAACACTACATCGTATTTTTTGTTTTTTTCATAAGAAAAACCATTTAAAGAAGCCAAATTCATTCTTTCTTCGTTTATATCAAAGCCAAAAACATTGACATTAAAGGCTTTTAGACCTTTCATCATCAAAAGCCCGATTGAACCTAATCCAATCACCAAAGAGGAGAATTTTGAATTAGTTTCGTTTTTGTATTCAAAACCAGCTCTTTTAATAGCACGAATGCAACAAGAAAGCGGCTCTAGGAAGGCTTTTTCGTCGTTTTTTAAGTCGTCGGACATTTTAAATACAGTATTTTTTAAATGCCCTTCATCTACTTTTATAAATTCTGAAAAACCGCAAGGAAAGATGTTTGATTTTTTGAATGTTTTACACATGGAAGATGAGCCGTTTTTACAGTATTCACAATCATCACAAGGGTAATGATGCCCAAGAGCCACAATGTCGCCTATTTTAAAATTTGTAGAAGAATTTATTTCTTCGATTATTCCAACGACTTCATGACCTAAGACAATATTTTTTTCATTTTCTAAAGTTGAATGTTTTATTTTAACCAAATCAGAACCACACAAACCGCAACCTAGAACTTTTATTATTGCACCTTTTTCATTGTTTAGTTTTGGTTTTTCTGTTTGGATTATTTCTATTTTTCCGTTTATTAATTTCGCACTTTTCATAAAAATTCTAAACCTTTGACTCTTATTTTATCATAAAATTTCATATTAAAAAGCCCTCTTGACTAAAAGAGAGCTTTTTTAAACTTGTTTTAACTAAACATATTAGTCGTGTTGGAACATTGCACGTTGAGCAACAACACCAAACGGATAAGCGTTTTTATCTGTAATGATAATAGGGAATACGTCTAGGATTTTTGATCTACCTTTTGTTCCAGGAACTTTATATGAACCTTTTGTTTTTCTAGGATTTGGTCTTCTTTGACCATTTACATCGACGATGATTAAACAAGGCAAGTTAGCAACATCACCGGAATCATCTTGGATATTACCACCAGGGGTTGCACAGTGGTGATTGTTTGTTTCAAACTTTCCACCCATGCTTTGGTTTGGTGTTGACGGAAATTCATATCTCATACCGTCTGCTGTGAAGAATGCCCAGTTTGTTGTGTTACCCCAAGAATAAGAAGTTGAAGTAGAAATTACGTTCATTCTGTTTCTAAACATTTCAAACAAAGAATCTTCTGTTCCGGGGGTCGCCATTGAAACTGTTTCTATAGGTCCATAACCTTCTAAAGCGATGTTTAACTCGATAACTTGGTTCAATGTAGACAATGCTTTTTTGAGAGCTGATTTATATTCGTGTTGTTCTGTGTTTACCAAAATAGCGGGGATAGTCAAAGCTGCAATTACACCGATAATTACCAAGGTAATCAATGCTTCTGCGAGTGTAAAACCGCTATGTTTAGTTTTTAAATTATTTCTGATATCCATTTTCTTCTTTTTTAGTCTTATCTATCCCGATATTATCAAAAAATTATTCTTAACACAAACACTTTATAAAAATTCATATATTTGTATTACTGAAAAAATTCCTTTTACAAATTAAGTTCCACTATATATGTAGATTTTATCACGCTAGTGAAAGTTTTTGCAACTTTTTTTGAAGTTATTTTAACAAATATTCCTCAAGAGCCTTGATTTTCATCATCTTCCAGTCAGGTTTTTTGCCTGTCCAGATTTCTGTTGCAGCAACTGCTTGAAACACCAACATATCAAGACCGCAAATATATCTTTTTTTGCTTTGGATAGCGTTTTTGATTAGCGGAGTTTTTAGCGGGTTGTATACAACATCATAAATAATAACGTCGTCTTTCATTGTTTCAAACAATTGTTTGTCTATAAGACAATTTTTTTCGTCAAAACCTTTCATACCAACAGGTGTAGTATTGACCAAAATATCAATGTCTTCAAAACTTTTCATTAAAGAATTTTGTATAGCGTTAAATTTCACTTCGGGAAAATTCGCTCTTAATGTATCAAGTGTAGCTTTTGAATTTATTACGTTTCTTGTATATATATCAATTTCTTTAATACCTAATTTATAAAGCCCTGTGCAGACTGCTCTGCTTGCTCCACCTGTACCCAATACTGCTGCTTTTTTACCTTTTAGGTTGTATGAAGTTAATGGCTCTATAAAACCTATTACATCTGTATTGTAACCGGTAAGAGAAAGGTCGTCTTCGATTTTTACTGTGTTTACTGCACCCAACATATTTACAAATTCGTCATATTTAGATAAAAACATTGCAACAGGGATTTTGTGAGGGATTGTAACATTAAAACCATAGAAACCACCTGTTCTGAGGCGTTTTATTCTGTTGATTAAGTCTTCCGGTTCTGTAGGTAAAAGTTCATAACTATATTTTAAATTTAAACTTTCAAATGCTGCTTTATATAAAATAGGACTCAAAGAATGCCCTAAAGGATAACCTACAAGACCCAATTTGTAAACTTTTTCTTCCATTTTATTCTTCCATATCTCTTGAATATTTACAATTTTTGTTTGAACAAGCAATTTTGTTGCCACGTTTTAAGTATTTTTTGACAAGCAAACTTCCGCATTCCGGACAAGTTTCGCCCCCGTTCGGTTCTGCCCATAGGGCAAAAGAACAATCAGGGTATTTTGAACAACCCCAGAAGAAAGTTCCATAGCGGGATTTTCTTTTGACCAATTCGCCATCTCTGCCGTTTTTAACGCATTCCGGACATTTTACGCCTGATGATTCTAAAATAGAAAATCTTTTTTTGCATTTGTCATTCAAACACTGATAGTATTTTCCGTAAGGCCCTGTTTTTATTACCATATCAGAACCGCATTTTTCACATTTTTTGTCTGTCGGTTCGTCTTCTACAACAGGGGTTTGTTGCTCTCCGTCCATAGGTAGAGCGGTTTTGCATTCAGGGTATCCTGAACATGCTAAGAATTGTTTTCCAAAACGAGAAATCTTCACTACCATGCGTCGTCCGCAATTTGGACAGATTTTGTCTGTTTCGACATCTACTCTTTGCATATTAGCTTTTGCGTCTTCTAGTGTTTTTGAAAAAGGTTTCCAAAAGCTATTTAGGTATTCTATGCTATTTTGTTTGTCTTCTGCAATATCATCAAGCCCTGCTTCCATTTTGGCTGTAAATTTGTAATCCATAATTTGTACAAAATGTTCGTTTAGCTGTTTGCAGATAGCTCTACCCAGTGGAGTGGGTTTTAGGGATTTTGTTTCTGTTTTTTCAACATAATTTCTTTGTTGAATTTTTGTAATAATAGGTGCATAAGTAGAAGGTCTGCCTATTCCATATTCTTCTAACTGTTTTACCAAACTCGCTTCTGTGTATCTGGATGGAGGTTGTGTAAAATGTTGTTCGGGTTTCAATTCTTTCATTTTTAGAACATCGCCTATTTTTAGTTCAGGGAATTTTTTTGCGATTTCTATATTTTCATCATCTGTGTAAATTTTTGTAAAGCCGTCAAATACGATTTTTGATGAACCCATTTTAAAAATGTATTTATCTGCTTTTATATCAACTGTGATGTTTTTGACTTTTGCATTTGTCATTTGAGAAGCCATAAATCTATCCCAAATGAGTTTGTAGAGTTTGTATTGTTCTGAAGTTAAGTATTTTTTTATACTTTCAGGGGTTTTTTCTATATAAGAAGGTCTGATTGCTTCGTGAGCGTCTTGTGTATTTGCTTGGTTTTTCTTTGTGTAGACGTTTGGTTTTTCAGGGTAGTATTTTTCGCCATAATTGTCTAGAATGAAGTCTTTTGCAGCATCTCTAGCATCATCAGAAATTCTTGTCGAATCTGTTCTCATATAAGTAATCAAACCAACAGACCCATCGCCCAAATCAATACCTTCGTATAGTTTTTGTGCTACTTGCATAGTTTTTGATACGCCATAGCCGAGTTTTGAGCTTGCTTCTCTTTGCAAAGTTGATGTTATAAAAGGCGGTTGAGGTTTTCTTGTTGTGTCACGTGGAGTGATTTTTGATACTTCGTATTTTGCATTTTGAAGAATTTTTAAAGCTTCGTTTACTTCTTTTTCATTGTGAAGTTCGAGTTTTACGTCTTTTCCGTTTTCATCAATTACTCTTGACAATTCTGCTGAAAAATTGGCTTTTTCTTTGTTTAAAAGTGCCTCAACAGACCAATATTCAACAGGCACAAATGCTTCTATCTCGTCTTCTCTTTCGCAGATTATTTTTAGTGCAACAGATTGCACACGCCCTGCAGAAAGTTTGTAATTTTTCATTTTTTCCCACAAAATCGGGCTAATCTTGAAACCTACGAGTTTATCCAAAATTTGTCTGGTTTTTTGAGCTTCAACTTTCAACATATCAATCTGATGAACGTTTGCAACAGCGTCTTTTATCGCATGCGGTGTAATCTCGTTAAAAACAATTCTAAAAATCTTGTCTTGCGGAAATTTTAGGCATTCTTTCACATGCCATGCTATAGCTTCTCCCTCTCTATCGGGGTCGGACGCCAGATATATTCTATCTACTGTTTTTGCAAGTTTATTTAGTTCTGTTACTACTTTTTTCTTTTCGGGTATGATTTCAAATGTAGGTTTGAAGTTGTTTTCTATATCAAACCCCAATCCTTTAGAAGCCAAATCTCTCACATGCCCCATAGAAGCCTGTATAATAAAGTCTTTTCCTAATATTTTTCCGATAGTTTTTGATTTTGCAGGTGACTCTACTATAACAAGAGTTTTTAAATTGTCTTTATCTTTAGATTTTGTTGATGAAGTTGCCATTATTCTTTTACCATTCGCATTTATAAAATTTATTGTCAGCTTGTTTAATTAAACCGTTAAGTTCCAATTCTGTCAAGGTAGCCATAAGAGAAGAAGAATTTGTTTGGGCTTCTTGCAGTATTTCATCAAACGTTTTCGCCTCAAGCGTCATTATATCATATATTCTTCTTTGAATTTCTGTTAAGTCGTACGACGGGTCAAATTTTTCTTTTATTTTGAAATTCCAACCCAAAATTTCAAGAATATCATTAGTATAACATGCAATTCCTGCACCTTGTTTTATTAAATGATAAACACCTTCTGTATTGGGGTTTGAAATTCTCCCCGGCATACACATGAGTTCTCTATTGTAGTCTAGAGTTAATCTTGCACTAATCATTGCACCGCTTTTCAGTTGAGCTTCTGCAACAAAAGTTCCTTGCGACATTCCGACGACTATTCTGTTTCTTTGTGGAAAAGTGTATTTTGTGGGTTTTGTTCCTAGTGGATATTCGCTAAAAATCACGCCGTTTTTTTCTAAAATTTCATCAAACAACTGAGTGTTTTGTGTCGGATAAATTATATCTAACCCTGAACCGACGACTGCTATAGTCTTTAAATCCACACTCAAAGCTGCTCTGTGTGCTGCAGCATCAATTCCATAAGCTAATCCTGAAACAATAACAACAGGATTTGTATAAAATCCTCTTATTATTACAGACATAGCCCCTTCACCCTCAGTCGAAGCCTTTCTTGAGCCAACGACCGCTAGGACGTATTTGTAGTCCATATTTTCGATATCGCCTTTATAATAAAGAAGAAGTGGAAAGTCCGGAATTTCCCTTAAAAGAGGAGGGTATTTTTCGTCTTCGTATGTTACAATTCCTATTTCTTCGTCTTTTAGAGCGTTTTTGAAACATTCATCTAAATCCAGACTGTTTTTCTTTTTTAAAAAGTCTTTTGGAACTTTCATGCCTGTTTGTTCAGAAAAATTAATCAAATCATTTTCATCAACGTTAAAAGTTCTTTCTATATCAAAATCAAAAAATTCAAACAACTTTGCTTTAAACAAAGGACGAATATTTAGGTAGCTAAATGCTATGTAGTATTTGTTTTTGTCTGTTTTTTCAATATTTGGTAGTTTTAGTTGGTATTGTTTTTTCATTTTGCTTTCTTTAGTTCATTGTATTCTTTTTTAATTGCGTTGATATCAAAAGTTAAAGTATTTTGATTTTCAAAGACGAGTTCTAATGTATCGATTTCAGAGTCTTTATCGCCGTCTATTTCAAACAATTTTGCCATAATATAGTACATATCGCCATTGTCATTGTTTTTGGTGAAATTTATTACTATGTCTTTTGCTTCTTCAATTTTTTCTTGTTTTATCAGTATTTGGCAGAGAAGTTTGTAGGCTTCTAAGTCTTTTGGATTTTTTTCTATTGTTTTTTTAAGCATAACAACAGCATCGTCGTATCTTTTCAATTCGTAATAAATTTGTGCTGTATTAAAATAAGCCCAAGAATAATCAGGCGAAAGCTCGAGTACTTT
Source organism: uncultured Candidatus Melainabacteria bacterium (assembly GCA_934675695.1). Lineage (GTDB taxonomy): Bacteria > Cyanobacteriota > Vampirovibrionia > Gastranaerophilales > Gastranaerophilaceae > RUG14156. Next base: position 8,507 of record CAKURN010000024.1, read on the forward strand.
TCTGTATTCAACGAGTGCAAAATCGTATTCTTTTATTTTTTTGTATTCACAAGCTAAATGGAAATGTGCAAAATAATCGCTATAATTGTATTCTATTGCTTTTTTGAAACATTTTATCGCATAATTTGAATCATTTTTTTTAGAATACAAAATGCCTATCGAAAAAAAAGCATTTGCGTCTTCGTTTTTGTAAAAGATTACTTTTTTGAGGTCTTGGATTGCTTCTTCGATGTTGCCTTTTTGTTCTTCAACAAGTGCCAAATTGTACAAAAAATCAGGTTCTTCGGGTTTTATTTCTACTGCTTTTTTGTATGCAATCAGAGCGTTATCGAGATTTTTTAATTTTTCCCAACAAATACCGCAATTAAAGTACAAATCAGCATCATTCGGAAAAACTTCTAAAAGATATTTTATATGAGAAAGAGCAACTTTTTCAAACCCTAAATCCAAACAAAACATTATCAATTCACGTCTTGCTTGAAAATTTTTAGGATTGAGTTTTATTTTTGTTTGAAGATTTTCAAATTTTTCAATATCATTCATCTTCTTTGTTTAATGTTTCATCTAAATCAACATCTATAATTTTGCCGTCAAATTCCATAGCAGGAGAAGTTTCTTCGTGGTGTTCATCTGCTTCTTCAAAATCATCGTCTTGAACAATTTTTTCAATAACGATTTGTGCCATATCGAGAGCAACTTTCTTTTTTGTATCAGGAGAACATTTTTCGAGCATTTGAATTGCTGTTCTAACAGTCGAATCAATATCATACCAGCGAGAATGACCTCTTTGTATTCTACCGTCTTCTACAGCAGACATAATGTCTTCAACGTTTTCGTATTTGTTGTCTTGGATATTGTGTTCAATAATTACTTTTATCAAATTAAGTGCAACTTCGATTTGTTTTGTATCTGTAGAAGTAGAAAGAGTCCTCATTGACATTGATAAAACAGGGTCTTTGTCATACCATCTGGAAAAATACTGATTGTCCATTTTTGTTTCCTTAAATTTAGCTATTTTTAAAAATTACTCCACAACCTGAAGATGGATATTGCCACTCTATTGCTTGTTTTGGGCAAGCAATCCTACATGCACCGCATTCAAGACAATTTTCATATTGTACAATAATTTCTTGTGTGTTTTCGTCAATTTTGTAAACATTCGCAGGGCAAATAAAAGTACAAGTTTTTTCTTTGCATTTTGAACATTTTTTCAAATTGAGCAATATATGTGTTTTATTATCGCAATTATATTTAATTGTTGCAAGTTTATCTTGTATTGATTTGTTATTTTTTTCTCTTTTTTCATTCATAATTATTTACCAAAAAACACGTCAAACCCACATTTTAGGAATGTTTTTATATCTTTTAACAATTCAAAAATATTTCTATCCTTTAAAAAACTCAAAGCAAATTTTCTAATTTGACAAGATTTTGAAACACAATTTGCACTCGTAATTATTTCAAAAAATTCTTTTATTTTTTTAGGATAATAATATGACAACGAACTAGAACGTTTCGACAACAAAGAAACAACATTTCTGTATGAATAAAGGTCTTTTAGAATGAAGGATTTTTCGAGTTTTTTTCTATATAAAGACAAATTCCAACCCGAATAATCATAGTCATTGATTGCACTAGCGGCTGTTTCTCCTGCCAATTTTCCTGAAATAAGGGCATAATTTGTACCTTCAGAATGCACGCTATTAATAAAACCTGCTGCATCTCCAACAACCATTACCCCGTTTGCGGTTAATTTTGGCATTTTTTTGTAACCTGTTTCAGGAATTAAATGTGCACTGTATTCTACAACAGTTCCATCTTTTACCAAAGGAGAAATATCCGGGTGTTTTTTTACTTCTTCTAAAACTTCGTTTATGTTTAGTTTGTTTTTCTTTAAATCTTCTAAACTAGCTCCGACACCAAACATTAGAGTATCTTTAAATGTGTAAAAATATGTCATCATAAAGATGTTTTTGTAGTCTTTTAAACCGCCAAAAAACATCTTGCATACACCGTTTGACAAATCTTCTTTTAGAGAAAATCTTTCTTCTATTGTTTTTTTGTCGAGTTTAAGAGTTTCTTTTGCAGACAATAACATATCTTTTGGTTTAAATTCTTCTCTTAGCCCGATTTTGTGTGCCAAAAAGGAATTTGCCCCGTCGGCTAGAATAACGACTTTTGCAAAATAATCTTCGTACTCCGTTTTTACTCCGACAACATAACCGTCATCTTCGATTAATTCTTTAACAAGAGTATCAGGGATATAATACACACCTTCTTTTTTGGCTTGTTCAATCATCCATTTTTCAAGATTGAAACGTTTTATTGCATAAGCAGATTCAGAAGAAGAATTTCTATACGTCAAGTCAAAAGACCCTTCGTCATTCAAAAAAGACCAAGTATTTGAGTTTATAATTCTTTCATAAGGTAGTGTTCTTAGGGCTTCTAGACCAAAGACTTCTTTTAATGGGGTAGAATAAACAGCTCCCCCGTACATGTTTTTTGAGCCGGGGTATTTTGCTCTATCGATTAAAACAACTTTTTTACCTAGTCTAACGGCACTAATAGCT
>CAKURN010000025.1 GCA_934675695.1 uncultured Candidatus Melainabacteria bacterium
AATCTCATCATAGGTGCAGGTATTTCAGGTGCTACTGTGGCGAATTTAATAGCAACCGAATTAGATGAAAAAGTTGTTGTAATAGATTCAAAAAACCACATAGCAGGAAACTGCTATGACTACAAAGACGAAAACGGTATAACAATCCACAAATACGGTTCACATATTTTTCACACCAACAACGATACAGTTTGGAAATTTCTTTCAAAATTCACAGATTTTAATACGTATATGCACAAAGTCTATGCAAACATTGATGGCATAGAAACCACTATTCCTTTCAATATCAACACATTGTACGATGTGTTTCCTACTACCCTTGCAAAAAGATTAGAAGAAAAATTGTTATCTAAATATGAATACAACAAAAAAGTCCCAATCTTAGAATTTACAAAAGAAACCGATAAAGATTTAAAATTCTTGGCTGATTTCGTTTATGAAAAAGTCTTCCTTCATTACACAACAAAACAGTGGGGCGTATCTCCGCAAGGCGTCAATGGTGCAGTCACTGCAAGAGTCCCTGTATATATAAGCAAAGATAACAGATATTTTCAAGACAAATACCAAGGTATTCCTCAAAACGGTTACACAAAAATGATAGAAAAAATGCTCAATCACAAAAACATCGAAGTCATTTTAAATACACCTTTTAACACTCTTAAAAATCCTGAAAAAGAATACAAAAGAATATTCTATACAGGTGCAATTGATGAATACTTTAATTTTGAATTTGGTGAATTGCCATATAGAAGCGTGAATTTCAAATTTGAAACTCATAACCAAAAAAAATATCAGCAAAATTCTGTAGTAAATTACCCAAATAATTACGATTTTACAAGAATCCACGAATACAAATATTACTTGAACGAAAAATCAGATAAAACAGTCATCGCAAAAGAATACTCAGAAGCTTTTGAAATAGGTAAAAATGAAAGATATTACCCTATTCCGAAAGATGAAAATACAGTTCTATACAATAAATACCTCGAAAAATCAAAAACATTGGATAACGTATATTTCTTAGGCAGATTGGGTGATTACAGATATTACGATATAGATAAAGCAGTAGCTCGAGCGATTGAAGTGTTTGAGGAGATTAGAAAATAGTTATGCCTTTTTATACAAAAAAAGATAACTTGATAGTGCTTGATTTTAAATTGTTTAAAATTAAATTTAAAAAACAAGATAAAAGTAATAAGTTAATCATAAATAATAAAAAATGCAAAAATAATAAAAAAATAAAAGGGCTGAAGATAGATTTTCTTGGTTCAAATTCTGAAGTCGTATTGGATAACGATATAGAATTTTGTAATTGCAAATTTACACTTAGAGATAACGATAAAATTCACATAAAAAAAACTCAATACAAAATATGCAATTTGATTGTTGATACATACGATAATATAAACATATTTATCGATGAAGATTTTTCTTGTAACGGTTGTAGTATGTACCTTTTGGAAGAACCTTTTAAAAATGTCACAATAGGCAAAGATTGTCTTTTTTCTTATGAAATTACAATTAGAAATTCTGACGGACATTCAATTTATGATGTAGAAACAAAAGAATTGCTTAATGAAGGAGCTGACGTAGTAATCGGAGATCACGTTTGGTGTGGTCAGGGCGTAAAAATATTGAAAAAAAGCCATATTCCATCAAATTCAGTTATTGGAGCAAATTCTTTAACAAATAAAAAATTTGATGAAACTAACGTCATAATCGCAGGAACTCCTGCTTCTGTCATAAAAAGAAACGTAAATTGGAAAAGAGTATCGCCTGCACATTATAGAAAGGATATTTAAGTAATGATTTTAGTTACCGGAGGAGCCGGATATATCGGTAGTCACTTGGTTTTAGCGTTGCTTGAACGAGGTGAAAAAGTTCTTGTTTTTGATAATCTTTCAACCGGTCATATTGAAACAGTTGAAAAACTAAAACAGTACGGCGATTTAACTTTTTATGAAGGTGATTTGAATGATTGTAAACGCTTAGAAGAAGTTTTTTCAAAAAATAATATAGAAGCTCTTGTTCATTTTGCAGCTTTTTCACAAGTTGCAGAAAGCGTCATTAATCCTAACAAATATTACGAAAATAACGTGGTTGGAACGATTAATCTTTTAAAAACAATGCTAAATAATAACGTTAAAAAGATTGTATTTTCATCAACTGCTGCAACTTATGGTGAACCTGTTTATACACCAATCGATGAAAAACACCCCCAAAACCCAATCAATCCTTACGGACAAACAAAATTGATGATTGAAAAAATAATGGACGATTATAGTAGAGCTTATGGCTTAAAATCTGTACGGTTGAGATATTTTAATGTAGCCGGTGCAGATTCAAATTCAAGAATCGGTGAATGGCATAGCCCTGAAACTCACTTAATTCCAAATATCTTAAAATCAACTTTTAATAGCGGAAAAACTTTTCAGATGTTTGGTGATGATTATTCTACAAAAGATGGCACTTGTGTAAGGGATTATATAAACATAGAAGACTTGGCTAATGCTCATATTTTGGCATTAGAATACTTGAAAAACGGTGGCGAAACAAATTATTTCAATTTGGGTACAAATGAAGGTAATACAGTTAAAGAAGTTTTTGATATGTGCGAAAAAGTTGCCAATAAAAAAATCCCTGTTGAAATTAAACCGAGAAGATTGGGAGACCCTGAGACACTTGTTGCAGATAATGCAAAAGCAAAAGAAATTTTAGGTTGGAAACCTCAAAAAAATCTTGAATATAGTATAAAAACAGCTTACTTGTGGGAACAGAAGCTTAATGGTAAGGGGTTAAAATAATGCCTAAAGTGTCTATTCTTGTTCCGATTTTTAATGTGGAAAAATATTTAAAAGAATGCTTGGATAGCTTGATAAATCAGACTCTTGAGGATATCGAGATTATTTGTATAGATGATGGTTCAACGGATACTTCTCCTCAGATTTTAAAAGAATATAGCTTAAAAGATAAAAGAATTAAAGTTATTACTAAAAAAAATTCCGGTTATGGAATTTCTATGAATATGGGCCTGGAAGCTGCAAATGGCGAATACATCGGTATCGTTGAATCTGATGACTTTGCAGATTTAAAAATGTTTGAAGATTTGTATAGCCTTGCAAAACAAAAAGACGCAGATATCGTAAAATCTGATTGGTTTGAATATACAACATCAACAAAAACAATAAGAAAAGCGGCAAGAATGGCTTTGCTTCCTGAAAATAAGGTTCTAAATGTAAAAGATAACCCTGAAATCCTAAAAATTCAGCCTGCAATATGGTCTGCGATTTATAGGAGAAACTTGCTTGTTGAAAATGGTGTAAAATTCACAGAAACAGAAGGTGCAAGTTATCAAGATACAGGTTTTGCTTTTAAAACCATGTGCTTGGCAAAAAATATCGTCCTTACTAATAAAGCATATATCTATTATAGACAGGATAACTTGAATTCTTCAGTTAAATCAACTTCAAAAGTTTACGCAATTTGTGTTGAATACGACGAAATTGCAAGATTTCTAAATGAACATAAAGAACTTAAATCATACGTAAATACATATAAGTTGATAAAAGAATACTCTAGTTATATCTGGAATCTAAAAAGAATTGATAAAAAGTTTAGAAAAGAATTTGTTGAAAAAATGTCAGAAATTTTTTCAAATTATCAAAAAAATAACGAAATCACACCCGACTTCTTTAAAAAAGTTAGTAGAAAAGAATTTAATACATTGATTTTTGATACTTCTAAATTTGAAAAAATGGTAGATAGACTCGTAAAAAAAGAAAACTTCAAAAAATTTCGTAAAAAGCTTTTCTCAGTTCATATTAATAGGTCAAGAATTGATATTTCATTGCTTGGAAAACAGATTGTGAGGATTGGATAATGCCAAAAATATCTGTTGTAGTTCCGATTTATGGGGTTGAAAAGTTTTTAAAAGAATGCGTTGATTCGATTTTAAATCAGACATTGGATGATATAGAAATTATTCTTGTTGATGATGGCGGAAAAGATAGTTGCCCTCAAATCATTGATGGGTACGCAAAAAAAGATAAAAGAATCATCGCTGTTCATAAACCAAACGGCGGTTACGGACAGACTTGTAATGTCGGTTTAGAGCATGCAGCTGGTGAATACATTGCAATCGTTGAACCGGATGATTATATCGATTCTAAAATGTTTGAAGATTTGTACGCTATCGCTAAAAAATTCGATTCTGATATAGTTAAATCTTGTTTTTATGATAATCTTCAGTCTAAAGAAGAAAAAAGAATCTTAAAAACAAAATGGAATGATGATGTAATCCCTCAGGATAGAAGTTTTACAATATATGAATGCGGTCTTTTTTTGCAGTATCACCCAAGTATTTGGAGTTGTATATATAAAAGAGAGTTTTTGGAAAAACATCATATCAGATTTGTAGAAGCTCCGGGGGCAGGTTGGACTGATAACCCATTTCAGGTTCAAACTATGTGCTTGGCTGAAAGAATAAATTATACTCCAAACGCATATTATTATTGGCGAAGATTGAATAAAGACGAATCGGACGATTTAAAAGATTATACTATCCCATTCAAAAGAACAGAAGAAATCCACAAATGGTTGAGTGAGAATGGGGTGAAAGATATCAGAATTTTGTCTTTTTTGTACAAGCGTGAATTAACTTATGTTGATTCAATTTTAAAGGCAGCAATTTTTAAAGACAGGAAAGAAGCTTTTGAAATTTCAAAACAAACTTTGAAGCTAATGGATAAAAACGATGTTTGGCATAGTAAATACATTACCGATAAAGAACGCAAAAGGTTTAGGCAATTATCGAAACATATTTGGCTTAGATATGCGTATTTAAAATATAAAAGTTTTTGTAAGGGGTTTTAAAAAGAGGTTAAAATGATAAAATTATTAAAAAAATTAATTGGAAAAGTTTATCAAAAAAACTATGACAACCGTTTTTTTGCAGTTTACAAAATTTTTGGCATTAAATTTAAAATTTTCAATCAGAAGAAAGCTTTGAAGAATTTACACAGTCATGTATATTTTGACAAAATTGATTTGGTATTATCTATATGGCAAACTCGTGGTGCAATCCCAAGTTTAATTAATCATTTTGACTTTATTTCAAATTCTCAATTCGCTTGGAGAAGTTATGATAAAATTTTTTGGCTGATTTATCTATCTTGTTTGGTGGAAACGAACGAGATAAAAAAAGCGGAAAAAGTCCTTAATAAGTATTTACTTTATTTTGATAATGATCTTTCAGAAATAGAAAGATTTTTGATTGTATCAAAGTTTGTTAAAAACAAAAATATAACTAACAAAAATATAGATAAAGCTGTAAAAGTGTATGATGCATTAAAAAAGAATCATGAGAATGATATATTTAAACAATTATTATTAAATAAATCAATTGCTATAGTTGGAAATGCTCCATCAGAAATAAAAAAAGCAAAAGGTGATGAAATTGATTCTCATGATATTGTTATTCGTTTTAATAATTACAAAACAAAAGGGTTTGAGAAGGATTATGGCTCAAAGACTGATATTTGGGTAAGAGGTTCCGGTGCAGGCGATGTTGTCGATAGAAAACAACGCTACAAATTGGTCGCTTGGGAAGCTGATTACAATCATTGGAAAGTTGCATACAACCATTTGGATATAATGCATAGGCAAATTGAAGAAGGGCAATTAATTTATAACTTTGACTATAATTCACATTTATCTCTTAGGGAAGCGAGTGGAATTGATTTTCCGACAACAGGAATGGTTTTAATTTGGGAAATTTATCAAAAATTAAATAGTTTTAAAAATGTAGATTTTTATGGTTTTAGTTTTTGTCAAGATATTCCAGATAAATACGCTACTCATTATTTTAATGATAGAAGTGACAAAGAAGCAAAAAGACGTTCAAATGTTCATAAAATCGACAAAGAAGCAGAATTTTTGTTGAAATTAATAAAAGAGGTAAAAAGTAATGAAAATTAGTTTGTTTAAAGATTTTAAAAATTTAATTCATTTAATAAATTTACTTCTCTATAAAAAAAGAAAACATAATGATGAAAATTTAAACAAAATTCATTTTATAACAAACCGTAGGTATTTTCCAACCGGAGGTGCTGGAGGTGGAGGAGCTGTACAATCTGCAAACAAAATTCTATTTGGTAATGAATTAAATTCAATACCTTTAAAATATTCATTTTACGAAGAAAATGAATTTAATTTAAAAAGAAAAAATGATTTGTGGGATTTGTGGGGTGCAATTGAATTTGTTTTTCAAAAAACAAAAAATGAACAAAATTATGCATACATAACACACGATTATGGCTCTGCTATGGGTTTAGCACTGTTAGGGAAAAAGTATGTTTTGGTTTCTCATATTCAAGGTTCAAGAGTTGAAGAAAAAATCAATTTTGGAGAAAAATTTACTTATATTTCTAGATTAATTATTCAACTTTGTGAAAAAATAGCATTCAAAAATGCATTTGCTGTATGTTTTCCTTCTGAAGGTGCTTATAAATATTTTTGCAATAGCAAGTATAAAACAATAAAAAATAACGAATTTAACTTTGGTGGTGTTTTATATAATACTTTGTATGCATATCCTGAGCCTGCAATAGTAGAAAATATTTCTAAAGATGAAAGCAAAATTACATTTTTGTCCGTTGGTCAACTAACTATTGCAAAAGGAATGGATAAACATGCATCATTTTTAGATGGAATATTAAGCAAAACAACAAAAAATATACGTTATATCTTTGTTGGAAAAGGGCCTTTGGAAAGTTCTATTGTAGCTGATTTAGATAAATTAAAAAATAAATACCTAAATTTTGAATATATTCAAGTTAAAGGCTGCACTTATCCTCAAATGCAGTATTTGCAGGATATTTCAGATGTATATTTAATGCTTCATAGAATATCGATTTTTGATTTAACAACTCTTGAATTAATGAATAAATCAAAATGTGTAATATTGTCTGATGTTGGCGGCAATCCGGAATTTAGCAAAGAAGAAAACATTATTCTTGTAGGTGAAAATCAAAAAGCTGCAATTGAAATGTTATTAAATTCTGATATTAAGTTATTAGGAATAAAGAATAAAGAAGTTTATGATAAATACTTTTCTAATGATAAATTTAGAGAAAATTATTTCAAAATAACAAGAAAACTAATAGGAGAATAATAATGATAAATAGAATTTTAATTTCTAGTGATCTTTTAAGACCAAGAATAATTAATGATAAAATAGAATATTTTCACAAGGCAAGATTGGATAAATACTACTATTTTCTCTGTTATCAAATAGAAAAAGCAGTAAATATTCCTGTTGAAAAATTTAGTTTTAACAATACTGATTTTGACTTTTTTAAATTTTATTCATTATGTAATCTTGAACTAAAAGACATTCATAGTTGGCTCGATATTTACGATTTAGAAGATATTCCCTTTGAGGCTATTGAATATTATAAAAAATATATTACAGATAGTTTGGTAATATATCATGAAGCTCCAAATATCATAAAAAAAATTCACAATATATTAAATATCCCTTATATAGATTTAAATGTGCATCCTATAAGATTTTTAGACGACAACTTTTTTGGTTTTTTGACAAATAAAAAAGAAATATTTGATAGAATAAAAAAATACCAGATTGATGAAAATTCTTTTTATATGTATGCTAACTTTATAAAGGCCCAGACGAAATCTTTACAAAAATCTAACTTAGCACAAAATTCTATTCTATTTGCCGGACAAACAAATATTGATAAATCTTTGTACTCTGATAATGGCATAATGTCTATTTTTGATTTTGAAAACGAAATTAAAGAGTTTGGATTGAAATATTCAAAAGTTTACTATAAACCACACCCTTTTAATGACAAAATTAGTGAAATTTATGAATTTTTAAAGCAATTTAATTTTGTAGAAATTATCAATGAAAATTTTTACAAATTAGTGTCTGATGATAATATATCTGCAGTTGCTGCAATAACTTCTGGTACTTTATATGAAACAAAATATTTTGGAAAAAAATCTATATTTTTAGCTAAACCATATCTTCATTTTGACTATGAAAAAAATTGTGAGTTTAGTGAAAATACCACTCTTTCAATTTATAATGAATTTTTAAATCCAGCATTTTGGGCTAATATTTTGCAAGATTATGTCGATGTTAATCTAAATACTTCACCTATAATACCACCCCACAGAAGTAATGAATTAAGAACAGTTTTTGGGGATTACTGGGGACAAACAGAACTTGATCCTTCTGTTTGCATAAATAAAAAGTATATTGATGGTCGATTTAACAATAAACTTTCAAGCTTAAAAAAGGAAATATATTCTCGTATTGATAAAAATGTTAAATCTTTGCAAAAAGAAATTTCAAAAAAAGCTGACAAATTTATTTATAAAGAAAAAATAGGTCAAAAAAGAATTATTCATATTTTGGGGATAAAAATTTCATATACAAAGCCAGTTGAACTTAGTAATATAAATACAATTTCAAACAAAAAATTTATATTTGGTGAAGAAGCTATTAAGAAATTACTTAAAGATTATAAATTTAAAACAGTTTTAGATATTGGATGTGGCGAAGGATTGCATTCAGAAATATTTAAAAAAAATGATAAAGAGGTTACATCTTTGGATTATGGGAAATCACCATATGTATTAAAAATGCACGATATGCAAAATGTAATAATTGATGATTTTATGCAACATGATTTCAAAAAAACAAAATTTGATGCAATATGGTGCTGTCATGTTTTAGAACATCAACTAAATCCTAATTTGTTTTTGGAAAAAATCAACTCGTTGTTAGTGGATAATGGAATTTTAGCTATTACTGTTCCTCCTTTAAAAAATGAAATAGTTGGTGGGCATGTTACGGTTTGGAATGCGGGTCTTTTGTTGTATCAATTGGTCTTGGCAGGTTTTGATTGCAAAGATGCGATGGTTAAAAAATATGGTTATAATATCAGCGTAATTGTTAAAAAGAAAAGAATAGACATAAAAAATAAATTAATATATGACAATGGAGATATTTCTATAATAAAAAGATATTTGCCGAAACAAATAAAATACAATACTAATTTTAAAGATATTTCTTTTGATGGAGATATAGAGAATATAAACTGGTAAAAATTTTAATAATAAATTACAAACCTGATAAGGTAAAAATAGAAAAAATAAACTCATAAAGGAGCTTTTAAATGTTTATAAAAAAAGAATATACAGATAATAAAATACTATATAAAGTAAATTTATTTAATTTTCCTATAAAAATTACGTTAAAAAAGCGTTATAATAAGCTTTTTGCAAATCCTCATAGTCTATTAATAGAAACTTCTGCTATTTGTAATAATTCTTGCGTTTTTTGTTGGAGAAGCAAAAATAAAGAATGGATTAGCCATTTGAACAAAAAATTGAATAATAATTTAATAATGAATTTCAAGTTATATAAAAAAATAATAGATGAAGCAATTAAATATGATTCTTTACGTTGGTTTTGTCTAGGGGGACCTCTAGGTGAACCAACCTTGAATGAAAATCTTGCAGATTTTTTTGAATATGCAAATAGTAAACATCATTTTAAAACTATTGCGGTAAATACTAATGGTTTGGCAATAAACAAACATGATATAGCAAAACTTTTGAATAATACAACAGAGTTCAGTATATCTGTTGATAGTATTAATCCTGAAACTTATGGAAAAATCCACGGTAGCTCATCTTTTTTGCCACAAGTAATAGAAAATATTAAATCTTTGGTTGAATACAAAAAATACAACAAATGCCTAGCCACCATTGTGGTTCGATTTACGGAAAATGATATCAATATAGGTGAGTTTTCGGAGTTTGAAAAATTCTTTTTTGATTTGGGCGTTGATGAAATAAATTATACAAAAATCCATGGCTTCGCAGGACTTCATAAAAACCTAACTAATAAAAATACAGCAAAAAAATGTCAGCAAGTTTATAAAGCAATTAATATAAATCCTAATGGAGATTTATGTTGTTGTTGCTGTTGTTGGCAAATAAATCCAATTTTTGGCAATTTAAAATTTAATAAAATAAAAGACATTTGGAATAATAAAAAAATGAAAGATTGGGCAAAAAATCGTTTAGAGATTGAACCTTGTAAAGATTGCAGCGGTATAGGACATGCGGTTCAACATAGTCTAAGAATAAAAAGGGAGGAATATGAACAATCAAACGTTTAATATTCTGTATATGGTTGACAATGATAATTTTGAAATGGCGTTTGTTTCGATACATAGCGTTATTAAAAATAATCTAAATAATTTTTTAAAATTTTTTATTGTTGTAAATTATGATTTTAAAAAAGAAAATGAAGAATTGTTGAACTTTATTAATAAAATAGAATCTTGCGAACTTAAAATTATTAAACGAGACCAAAAACAATACAGCAGATTTTCTCAACGATTACTACCTACGGAAAGATTTGCTTTATTTGATATTGCAAATTTTATAAACGAAGAAAAAATTTTATTTATTAATTCGTATTCTATTGTTAACGAAAATTTAAGTACTCTGTATAATATTGATATTGAAAATAATTCTTGTGCTGCAACTGAATATATATATCAAGATTTCATAAAAAAACAATTTGTAATTAATAAACCGGTTATCTTTAATAATACTATTTTATTAATCAATACAAAAAAGTGGAAAGAAAAGAAGTACTGGGAAAAATTCAAATCCCTTGAATTTTTGAGAAGCAACCATGGAAGCAAACTTTTAAGCGATGCGGAATGTTTTAATATTATTGTAGATGATTGTTTATTAATTGATATCAAGTACAATTACACTGAAGAATGGGCTAATAAACTTAAATTATCCTGTTCTTCAAAAGCTCAACAAGAATATAAAAATTTGTATTTGCATTTGACGACCCCTTCAATAATAACCATAATGGGGGATAAACCTGTTTCCAAAAATAATTGCACTAACTCTTACACTTCCCTTTGGTGGAAATACGCAGAACAGACTCCAATATACGATGATATCAAAAACCTTCGTAACTT
>CAKURN010000026.1 GCA_934675695.1 uncultured Candidatus Melainabacteria bacterium
TTTCTATAGGAGTTAATTCGATTGCAGAATGAGTTTTTGTTTCAGGGTTTTCAGATATTTCTGCAATTAAAATATCTTCTTTTTTTGGTTGTTCAAATTCAACTACAGTTTCTGATGTCATTTCCGGCATGGTTTGTGGTTCAACTACTTCTATTGTTGGAATATTTTCTTTTGAAAGGTCTAATTCGACAATTGTTTCTTTACAGAGAGGTTCATTTTCAACTTTTATTGCTTCAGTGGTAGCTTTTTGCTCCATTAATTCAACTTCCGGACTAGTTTTTAATTCTACTTTTGGTTCAATTTCTAGTTTTGTTTTTGGTTCAATTTTTTTATTATCTTCTAATAGAGGTATAGTAGTGCTATCAGCTTTTACAATTATTTTTTGCTCGATTGGGTTTGTTTTTTGAGGTTCAATTATTTCAGGTTGTTTAATGTCTTCTGCTATTGTTTTAGTTTTTATTTTGCTTACAAAGCCTTGAAAAGTTTCTTGAGCTTTTTTACCTAATTTGCCTTTGTATGCTAAAAATCCCATACCAAAAACCAAAACACCACCACCCAATATTCCTAAAAAAGTAGCTTCTTTTTTGTAGTTTTTAGCAAATGAATCTTTTTTAGGTTCGTTTGTTTTGGTGTCTTGAATTTGGACTTTGTTGGTTTTTGTATTTTTTATGAAATTTTGACTAACCGGACTTAATTTTATATCTAACATATTTTGCCTTTTAAAAATTATTCTTTTCATATTAAAATACGTCAAAAAAATTTATTGCTAACAATGTTATTTTATATTTTTAATCAAATTCGCCATTTCGATTGCAGCTTGTGCACATTCTGAACCTTTGTTTCCTGCTTTTGTGCCTGCTCTTTCGATTGCTTGTTCTATATTGTCTGTAGTTAAAACCCCGAACAACACAGGAACACCTGTATTCATAGAAACAGAAGCTATCCCTTTTGACAACTCTGCACAAACATAGTCATAGTGGTCTGTTGCACCTTTTATTATTGCACCTAAAGTAACGATTGCTTGGTATTTGTTGCTTTTTGCAAGGTAATTTGCAGTTAATGGTATTTCAAAAGCCCCAGGAACCCAGACTATATCGATATTTTCTTCTTTTACATTTAATCTTTTAAATGTGTCTAGAGCTCCATTCAACAATTTTTCACCAATGAAATTGTTAAATCTGGATATTACAATACAGAATTTATCTTCAGCGTTTGAATATAATTTTCCTTCAAATATATTTGTCATTTTTTCTCCTAGTTTTATATTAATGGAATTTTCAAAAATTCTTCGACAGAAAAGCTCATAAATGCTTCTACATAGTCACAATTATACTGAATTGCACGAAATGCGTTTATTCCTATTATTTTGTCTGTCATGCCTTTAAATTTGTCTTCCGGATAATAAAATCTGAGCAATTTTTTCTTTGTTTCAATAATAGGACTAATGTTTACATAATAATCCAAAGTACACAAAGAAAAATCTGATTCATACATAAAAATCTTCAAATCAGGTTTAATTTCTTTATCTTTCAAAATCTGTTTAAAATGTTTCAAAAGTGCGATTGTATCAACATTGTTGTCGTATACATTAGGAACAAAAATGTAGTCTACTTCTGAAATATCTATTTTTTTAAATGTAGAATAGTGATTTTTTAACGTTTTTGAATCAATATCAAAAATCTTGTAACCCTTCACTCTAGTGCTTTTCATAACATCGGTGAATTGTTGTTTTTTAATGAGTGCAGCTTCTAGTGGGTCGTTTTTTAACAATGCAGAACCATTTGTAAAACACAGAACTTCAAAGTTTTTTGGATTTTGTGCAATCAATCCCCCGAGACCCCTTGTTTCTGCCCCAGGATATTGCGAAAGCACAAGACATTTCGTGTCAATGTTTACTTTGAATTGCCCCATTTGGCTTTTTAAACCAAACAAAAAATAAAATACAAACTTGCTAAAATTTATTTCTTTAACAAGGTTTGTTTTTTTGATTATATCAATAACTTTTTGTTGAAGTGCAACCATAATCTTTCCTGATTTAGATTATAACAAGAAAAACTAAAATTTTATATCATTTTGTTACAACATATAAATTATTGTAAAATATTTTAAAATTATTTACATTATTATTATGGGAAATCTTTTGAAAAAAATCTTCATTTTTGCTTTTTTTGCTTTTGGTTTGTTACAGTTGGGCAAAATAACGGCTATAAATTTGCAAAAAACAAACGAAAAAGAACAAGTTTTAAAAGACGTCTATGAATCTTTAAAATACGCAATTTTAACCAGCGGAAATACATTGAAGCCTGTAAAAGACTGGGAATGGCAATACAACGACCCTGAGTTTGCTGCTGAATATATTTTAAGAAAAAGAATTCTGCCTTATGTTACAAACTACAAATTATGCGAAAACAAAGCCCTACAGTGTGTAGGCGGGTTTTCGTATTTGAATAAAGAAGATTATGAACACATAAATTTTAGACGCACAAAACAATACTCAAGAGCCATTGTAGGGATATACGATGCCCATGTTGCACTAGCGTTAACCGGAGAATGTAAAAAGAACAGAAAGAAAAGCGTTTGCGGAGTTGTGCTTGTTGATATAAACAATAAAGACACTCCAAACACAATGGGCTACGATGTTTTCAAATTTGCGATTTATGGAGATGGTTCATTTTTGCCTTATGGATTTTATTGGCCAAGAAAAGATATCGAAGAAGAATGTTCAGAAGGCTTTAGTGGCGAGTCTTGTGCTGCAAAAATCTTGCTTGATGGCTGGATAATGAAAAGAGGCGGAGATAGACCTTATTTTATATATAAAAAAAATGATGCTTAAACTAAAAGTATAGCAAGCATCATTTATTCTTATCTTGTGGCTTAAAAATTTATTGCAAAGCAGCTTTTTCTTTGTTGTAGAAATCAATTTTTGATTGAAGTCTTTGCATTTTTAGAGTTCTTTCTGTTTCAGTTATTGTTTTGTCTTTTTTAACAGTTGTTAATTGTTTGTTTAAATCTGCAATTTTGTTGTCAATTTGTTTAATTTTTTCTGCTTTTTTAGCAGTTGCTGTAGAAGTATGAGCTTTTGCAGCATTTTCTACGTCAGTTTTTACAGCACTTCTTAATGAAGAAGCAGAAGCCTTTGCGTCAGCTTTTGCAGCTTTTGCCGTCGATTTAACTGCATCAGATAAAACACCTGCACAAACAACGTTTACACCCAACGCTGCAACAAAAGCGATAGCTAATAGTTTTTTCATCGAAATACCTCCCTAAGATAACTATAACTTTTATTTTATACCTAATCTTTAAAAAAGCAAATTATTAACGTTTTTAAACTTCCGGTTATTTTTAAATAAAAAACTTATTTGTATCAATTTTTTCAAGTTTTAAAAGTTTTATTTTTGCTTCTATTCCACCTGCATAACCGACCAAACTGCCATTTTTTCCAACAACTCTATGGCATGGAACGATGATAGAAATCGGATTGTGGCTAATAGCATTTCCAACGGCTTGTGAAGACATTTTTTCTATATTTTGTTCTTTTGCAATTATTTTTGCTATATCCCCATAAGTACAGACTTTACCGTATGGAATTTTTGTTAAGATTTGCCAAACTCTTTTTCTAAAATCACTTCCAAAAAGAAATAAAGGAAGCTCTGATATTTCAGGCTTTTCACCTTTAAAATACCTATCTAGCCAGTTTTTAGTTTTTTTGAATATTTCAAGATTTTCGTTTTTTGTGGTTTTAGATTTTATCGTATCTAAAAAATACTTCTGCCCTTCTAACCACAGTCCAACTAGATTTTCGTTTTCATCACAAGCAAGCGTATAGTTTCCGATAGGAGTTTTATGAGTTGTTAAATAATACATAATTCAAATTATATCAAAATCTTTATTAATAAAAAATAAACAAATATCTTCGCTTATACTGTTTAGCTGATAAAATACGGCAATTGAAAATATGGGGAAAATCGCTTCTTTACTTCTGTTTTAAAATGTATAAATTCATGTTAGTATTTGTGCGATGAAAGAAAAAAATTATTTACATGCAACTAGACAATCCAATATTCTGCAGAAGTTTTGGTAAAATTATTTCAAAAATCTACTGCTAAAATTTGATGTATTGAAAAACCGGAATTACTTCACAGGAACAATTGCAGTCAATATATTTAACGGAATTTTGCTAGGTTCAATAGCGATGTTGTCACAATTTATATAAACAATGATAGGATACAATGCCTACACAAGCGGTGTATCTATGATGCCAAAAGGAAAAGAATGATTTTACAATCTTGTGAAGCAAAACTTTTACCTTTTTCAGCAGCAAATAAACTCTTGACTTTGTTAGATATCTAACTATAATATTTGTATGAGTGCAATATTATCTTTAATATCAAAAATCCACGAAAAAGGAAACCGTTTTATTATAGAAGCATTAAAAAATAACGGAATAGATGGGCTTGTGCCTAGTCATGGCGATATTCTTGTTTGTCTGCATAAAAACAGAAAAATGACAATGAAAGATATTGCAGATTCAATTCATAGAACAAAGCCAACGGTTACGGTTTTAGTCGATAAACTTGAAAAACTGGGGTATTTAAAAAGAGAAGCCTCTAAAGAAGATAGTCGCTCAACATACATAGTTTTAACTCAAAAAGGTGAAGATTTTAAATTAATTTTTGAAAAAATTTCAAAAGATTTAGATGAAATGCTATACAAAAATTTATCAGAAAACGAAATAGGAATATTAGAAGGACTTTTAAGAAAAATATAAAAACAAAAATTTTTTACAGTAATAGTTAGATATCTAACGAAAGGAGAAAATTATGACAAATTTTAAAAAAGAAGAAATCGGAAAAATTAGTGAAATTAGTAAAAATTATGAAAACGGCAAAGCTTTTTTACATGATTTACTAGGTTTAACAAGTTGTGAAATTTCAGTCAATTTAATGCCAAAAGGAGTTAAATTACCTTTTAATCACAAACACAAACAAAACGAAGAAGTTTATATTTTTTTAAAAGGCGAAGGTTTAATAACTTTGGATGATGAAGTTGTTGAAGTTAAAGAAGGAACTTGCGTTAAAGTTCTACCAAATACAATTAGAACAATGGAAGCAAAAACTAATCTAGAATATATTTGTATTCAAGCAAAATCAAATAGTTTAGAACATTTTGGACTTGATGATGCTGAATTATGCTAAAATATTAAGATTTAAAAAAGTGGGGAAACATAAATAACCCACTTTTTTAAATTCAATAGCCAATGCAAGTATTTACATCAAGATTGACTTTGCAAAATATTCACATAATCTAGATAATTTTATAAAAAATAAAACATTTTTCGCACTAAAAAAGAGCCTATTTTAGGCTCTTTTAAATTTATAAAAATATGGCGGGAACGACGGGGCTCGAACCCGCGACCTCTTGCGTGACAGGCAAGCGCTCTAACCAAACTGAGCTACGCTCCCAAACCATATTTAATTTTCAATGTGTGTATTTCTATTCTTAATCAATCAGAATAAAATGTCAAGTGTTAATCAAAAATTATTTTGCGTAAACACTAACTTGTTTTCTTGTTCTTCTGTATGGTTCAAATTTAACAACGCCATCAATCAAAGCGAATAATGTGTCGTCTTTACCTTGACCTACATTGTTACCAGCGTGGAATTTAGTACCTTTTTGTCTAACTAAAATATTTCCAGCCAAAACTTCTTCATTAGCGAATTTTTTAACGCCTAATCTCTTGCTTTCGCTATCACGACCGTTCTTTGATGAACCTACACCCTTCTTATGTGCCATTTTCTATTCTCCTGCTTCTTCAGTTGCTTCACCCTTAGCTGATTTAGCTTTTGTGTTGATTTTGTTAATCATAACACGAGTGAATTGTTGTCTATGACCTTGTTTTACTCTTGTGCCCTTTTTAGGACGTTGTTTGTAAACAATCACTTTTTTAGCTTTGTCATTTTTTACAACGGTACCGTCAACAGTAGCAGCTGCTACATAGGGTCTTCCTACTTTTGATTTTTTGCCGTTAACTAACATAACGATTTTGTCAAAAGTAACTTTTTCATCAGCTTGAGCATCTAATAACTCGATATCAACGTATCTGCCTTCTTCGAGTTTGTATTGCTTTCCGCCAGTTTCAACTATTGCGTACATTTTATGTCCTTTCTTTTAAGGAATCGTAGTCAGAAAATGTTGTTCTAACTTTAGACACGATCAACCTATCTGCATGGAATACTATATCTAAGATAAAAACTACTGTCAAGCACAAAGTCAATTTGTTTACAAAACTTATTTTAAAAAAGTTTAAGAAATATTACTTGATTAAATCGAGCATTTCATCGATTGCAGTTTTTAAACCAACAAAAACAGCACGAGAAATTATGCTATGTCCGATATTTAATTCACAAAGTCCTTTTATTTCGTGCATCAAATGAACATTTTGATAGTTCAAACCATGACCTGCGTTTACTTTTAAGCCCAATTTTTGAGCATGAAGTGCTGCTATTTTTAATTTTTCCAGTTCGTTTTTGTAATTGTTTTCTTCAAATGCATTAGAAAAAGTTCCCGTATGCATTTCTATGTAATCAGCTCCAATATATGAACTTGCTTCGATTTGTTTTATATCAGGGTCAATGAACATACTGACCAAAATCCCTTTTTCTTTTAAAGGTTTTATAAAGTCTTTTAAATATTCTTTTTGCGATTCTACATCGAGTCCGCCTTCTGTTGTTATTTCTTGGCGTTTTTCAGGCACTAAACAAACACTATAAGGAACAAGCTCGAGTGCTATATTTTGAATTTCTTTTGTAGCAGCCATTTCGAGATTGATTTTTGCACCTAAATTCTTTACATTGTACAAATCTTCATCTTTTATGTGACGTCTATCTTCCCTTAAATGCATAGTAAGAGCAAGAATATCTTCTTTTAGTGCAATTTTTGCAGCTTCTACTATACTAGGCTCTATTCCGCCTCTAGCGTTTCTTAATGTTGCTATGTGGTCTATGTTTACTCCCAATTTCATACTTTTATAATACTACAAAATTTTTTTCGATAATGTTTGTTTACAAAAATTAAATTTTTTTATTTTTATTGTATAATGATTTTGTAACGTTATAATATTTTACTAGGGTTTTTTAGTTTGATTTGTCCAAAATGCAAAACAGAAGTATCAAATAAAGACGAAGTTTGTCCTAATTGTAATCTGCGATTAATCTTCAAATGCCCAAGATGTGGTGAATCTACTCGTCTAGGCTCAGTGAGTTGCAAAAAATGCGGTTTTACTTTTGTAAAATTTTGTCCAAAATGCGGAAGTGCAAACTACGCTTCCAGTTCTGTGTGCAGAAAATGCGGAAAAGAATTTGTAAACGAAAACACACAAAGTATCATCAAACGACTAGACAAAGAACCTTCTTCTACCCATAAAATCTTAGCAAAAGAAGAAAATGAAAACACGCCTTCTAAAAACCTAAATAGATTTGAACAACAAAAACAACAGCAACAAGAAGAAATTGAAAAGCCCACACTAAAAGAAATAAAAAAAGAACCCCAAAAAGAACCGGCTAAAAAAACAATTCTACAACAAGTAATAAAAACAAAAGAAGAAAAAAAAGAAGAAACCGTTGCCCAAAAAGAAACCCCGCAAAAACCGCTTCTTTTCTATATTGACTTCATAAATTTAGAATCGACTTTTGAAAAATATGACGACGAAGAATTTAAACAAAAAGTAATTCGCAACATAAAAACTACAGTCAAAATAGCTTTTGGACAAGATTGCGACTTTATCGACGCTCATAGCGTGATGTTTAAGTATCTTCACCAAAAAACAACAAAACTTTTAGACAAAATAGAAATATTTGAAAAAGAATTTGCAAAATTTAACCAAATCCTTGAAAAAACCCTAGATACGGGGCTTTGTTACAAATTTGCAATTTCAACAGTTGACGAAGTAAAGAAAAACAAAGAAGTTCAACAACTAAAATTAGGCTCAGAAAAAGATATCATAATATCTTCGGGTGCTTATTCGCAATTAAATAGCGAATTGTCTTTGATAAAAATCTCACCTGATTCGTATAAAATGATATTTTTAGACAAAAAACCGGTTTTTGAACAATCTGAAACCGAAAAATACGAAAAAGCCCTAAAAACCCTACTAACAAACCTCACAGAACCAAATTCTCAAATTAGAGCAATTTCTGTTAATGCAGGCAGAGGCGTTGGAAAAACCCATCTGTTGACAGAAGTCTACAACAAAGCTCAAACGCTCCAATTGAACAATTCTTTAGTTTTTTATGCACAGTGTTCGGCTTTGACCCAAATTAGCCCTTATGGCTTAATTCAGAGCTTCTTTATGAGCCTTTTTGATTGTCCAAACATTCTAAAAGGCGATTTCAACATAAAAATCTTTGAAAAGAAAGTTTTAGACAAATTAAACTTAAACAAAATAAATTCTGACACATTAGAAACCCTTGCAAACATAATATATCCAATCAAAAAAGACAATTTTGAAAGGATTTTGATAAACAAACAATACACGTTTGAATATCTGAAAGACATTTTTGAACAAATAAAACAAAAGAAAAACATAATATTTATTATTGATGATTTTGATTTGATTGACGAGTCTTCTTACAGTTTCTTGAAATACCTTGTTGCAGCTGATTATTTCGCTCATGATGCAAAATTGGTTTTAGGTTACAAAAACGAACACTCTATTTCGATTTATTTCCAATCCAGCAAATTCAACAGTAACAACTGTCTAAATATCTCATTAAGAAGCTTTTCAATTGCAGAAAGCAAAGATTTAATAAAAAGACTTTTGGGCGAAAATTCTTCTGTTCCGGATGAAATTTTATCTCAAATTGCCTACAATGCACAAGGCAATATCGCTTATATTGAGCAGGTTTTGCAGTATTTGTTTGAACAAAAAGTCTTTTATTTCGATAACGACATCGTAAAACTAAGACCAGATAAAACAAACTTTGAAATTCCAACAAACATGGAATCTTGTTTTTACAAACGTTTAGACTATTTGAAACAACAAAACGAAAAAGAATACATATTCTTAAATACAGCTTCTTTACTAGGTGACAAACTGGACTACAGAACGCTTTCTTCTGTTTTTAAACTAAATGAAGAAGAATTTTTTGAAATCGTTAAGAAAGGATATTTGAAGCTAAAAGCCGACAAATCATACGGTTTCAAAAATTCTTTAACTTGGTCATATTGCTATATAAAAGCAAAAGAAGAAGCTTTAATCAAAAACGACGCAAGAAATCTGCTCGTTGAGTTGAATGACAAAATAATCTCAACTCCTCTGATTTGCCCGATTTTAGCTCAAATTATAAACAACAAAGACCTTGCTTTCAGTTTGTGGACAAAAAACCTCCAATACGCAAACTACATAGGCGATACAAACATCTATGCGATGGCACAAAAACAGAGTTTGATATTGCTCGAAAGCGTAAAATTAGACAATTTTGAATACACAAAAAACAACATTTGCGAGCGACTCGGAAAATTAATATACGAAAAAAATCCAACAGAAGCAAAAGACTACCTTGCTTATGCAATCGCTTCTGCACAAAAAAATGACGAAGTAAACAAAGTAATTGATTTATCAGGATATTTGGTAAAAAGTGCATACCTTACACAAGACTACACCAGTGTCAAAGAAATTGTAGATAATGTCTTAAAATACTTTGATACTGCTGACAAATCAGAAAATAAAGCAACAGTTGAATTGCAAAATACACTAATCAAAACCAAAAAACTAGAAGCCCTGTTGGAGATGGGTTCTTGGGAAGAAATTGCAAACATTGTAAACAATGAAATAAATCCTGTTTTAGAAAAAAATCTCAAATTTTTCTACAATCACAAATGGATTGACCAAGGTGAAATATACGACACTCACATAAAAGCAAACATTATTCTTGCCCAAAGCTACGCTGAACAAGGTTCTGTTCTTGCAACAGATTTAATTAAAGAATTAGACAAAGAAATAAACAAAACAAAATCAAAATCTTATGATACTTTAAAAGTTCTTCTTTTATATGCAATGGCAATGTATTATACTTCAAAAGGCTATTTTGTCGATTCAGAACTCGTTTTGCAAGATATTTTGAAAGATTATTCTTATGTAATAGATACGCCAAAATTAGTCTGCAAGTGGAATACAATCAACATCATAAACAAAATACTAAAAGGCGAAACTAAAAACATAAAACAAGAACTCTTTGAAGCAACGGCTTATGCCAACAACTCAAACGACGAAGTTTCAAAAAATCTTCTAAAAACGCTTCTTGCTTATGTATTTTTGGAAGAAAAAACATATTTAAAAGCAATAGAAATCGCAACCAGTCAAATGCAATTCTTCTCAGAAAGAAAACTTGCATTCGGAGCAATGTTGTCATGGTACATTAGTGCAGCTGCTACAGTACAAACAAAAACAGACACATATTGCATAGAAATTTGTGAAAAAGCTGTTAAAATATGTGAAAATGCTCAAAACAACAACTACTACTTCAAAATCTTGTTCCAAGAATTGTTGTCTAGAGCGTACCTGAAATTAAACGACAAAGAAAACGCAAAAATGTACTGCGATTTAGCTTTGCAAAATGCAAACATGAACGAACTATTTTATTTGCAAGTAAGATTAAACGACTTAAAAGCAGAACTAGCCAGAGAAAGCCTTGCTTCTCAACCTGACAAATCAAAATACGAATATGCAATGAATACAATAAAACTATACGAAAACACAATAAACACAGCGAAAATGCTGGATTTAAAATCTTACACCAACAAATTAAACAAAGATTTGACTTCTTTTAAAGCTCACTGCCAACTCAAC
>CAKURN010000027.1 GCA_934675695.1 uncultured Candidatus Melainabacteria bacterium
ATACAATACTTTCGCCATTAGTTGTAACGAAATCGTATTTTCCACTGCCCTTTATACTTTTTACAGTTTCACTTTCTACGCAGCAAGTATACTCGCCGGTAGTTACGCTTTCTTTTGCACCAGCACTATTATCATCTTCTTCTTTTGGTTTTCCTTCATCTTTGGCTTTTTTTGCAGCTTCTTCTTTGGTTTCTGCTGCCCCTTTGGTATCATCTGCACTTTCAGGACTTTTTACTTCTGCGTTATCTTCTTGGGTTCTATAATTTGCAGCAGCAATTAATTTCAAGAAAGTGCTTATGTGTTTTTCTTCATCAGGTGTATCCATATCTCTAAAGACATCTTCTAAGGTATCATCTCCATCACCACATAAATCAGGAGCTACTTTATTCAATAAATAAAGTGCACTTGTTACAGATATTTCACCTTTTTCACATGCTTCTAAAATTTCTTCCAAAGATTTTGATGGTTTATCTTTGTTTTTATCAATATTATCTTTTAGCTCATTATATTTAGCTTCTTCAGATTCATTAGGTTTATAATTATCTATATCTGTAAATTCACTATATTGACCTTTGGTATTTAATGTATTTAGTATTCCTTTAAAATATTCAGTTTCATGACCATTTCTCATATCCTTTAAATTCTGAACTTTATTTAAAATACCGGAATCAAACAACATATCTAAAGTATCGGGGTCTTTTATACTTCCTATTAATGCTTTAAAATTAGCTTCCGTTAATTCGTCGTCACCAATTTTAACGCTAACTATTTCAAAGCTATCTCCAGTAGTTTTACTTTTGATTTCGCATTTTACACCACCTGCACCATAAATTTGGGTAGTTGCTGTACCATCAGCATTTTCTGTATAGTCATAGTGGCCTTGCTCTACACCATCAACCGTATTAGACCCTGATGTTAGATTTTTTACTTCAGTAGAGTCATCATTTATAATGGTAATATTAACTCTATTGTCATCTATCTTGTCACAAATACCGATTGTTTTGCCGTCTTTTGTAACTACATCGCCATCGATTGTAAAACCACTATCTTCAAAATATTTTGCTGTTCCTAAACATTGTTTGTGATTACTGTATTTCCATTCATCTGAACCTTCAAATGTTGTTCTAGCTTCTGATTTTACGCCATCTCCAGTGCTTCCGCTATCTCCAGCACTTCCGCTATTATCACCATTTTCTGTAGTTTCCGGATATAGATATGATGTAATGCTGCTATAAGTTATTCCATCTTTTAAGTAAAAAGAATTTGTGCCATCTTCATTTGCATTCCAATAACCAATGACATCACCTGTTTTGCTTGCTATAATTTCTTGTCCTTTAACTTCGATATCATCTTTATATTCTTTTGAAAAATATCTCATATCTTCCGGGTTGATTTTTCTGAATTTTTCAGATGAATCGCCATCTTTTAAGGAATAAACGTTTATGTTTGTTGAATTGCCTGTCCATCTAAGACTGTCCGGAACTTCGCTATGATAATTTACTGAAGCATCTCCTAGGTTTTTATAAGAAACAGGATTTGCTGGAATAAGGCTTTCGAGATTACTTGCATTTTTTGAAGTAGAAGAACCTGATGTGTTAGATGAAGAATTGTTGTTAGAGTTTGTTACAGTGCCATCGCTTTCATAAGCAACGATTGCTTCGTACATGTCTGAGTCTTTTTCAAATAATTCTTCTAAATCATAATTATCATCAAGATATTGGATATCTAAAATACCATCATCTTGTTGATTATCTAGGTTATCCATGACATCAAGAAAAGTATCCAGCAACTTCTCGATATCTTCACCTTTGCCATACTTAAACTCAAATGCTCCTCTTACTTTATCTTTACTCACAGTAGTAGTGCCTTCAGATGCATTTTCTTGTTCTTGTGCATAACTAAAAACATCTTGAATATCTTCTTCAGAGATATTTATGCCTTTACTTTTAAATGCAGAAGCCAGAAAAGACTCATAAGAGCCATTGTAACTAGTATTTGCCTCAATTCCCATTCTACACGTCCTTCCTTATTAGTATTTTGTATATATATCGGCAAACAACCGAAAAGACTTTAAAATTTGTAACAAAAATTTACAAAACATCTTGTAATATAGGTATGTTTCAAATAGAATAGAGTGAGCCTAAAGTGGCTAATGTGTGCCACAAGGGTGGGTAATAATAAAAAAGGAGAAAATTATGCCAAAAATGAAAACACACAGATCTGCAGCTAAACGTTACAAAATCACTGCATCTGGCAAAGTTCTTAGACAAAAAGCCGGTAAAGGACACTTGCTTGCTCACAAATCTCCTGCTAGAAAAGGCAGATTGTCAGGCACAACAGAAGTGTTTGAAGGAAATTTAGCAATGATTGCTAAAGAATTACCGTACAAAAAGAAATTTACCAGATAAGAAAGGAACGTAAACTATGAGAGTTAAACGTGGTAACGTATTAAGAAAAAGACATAAAAAAATCTTAAAACTTGCAAAAGGCTTTTTAGGTGCAAGATCAAGAATATTTAAAGTAGCTAATATCGCTGTAATGAAAAAATTGAAATATCAATACAGAGATAGACGTGTTCTAAAAAGAAATATGCGTGCATTGTGGATTGTAAGAATCAATGCTGCAGTTCGTGAAATGGGCATTAGCTATTCAAGATTTATGAATATGCTTAAAAAAGCAGACATTCAAGTAAACAGAAAAATGCTTGCAGAACTAGCTGTTAATGAACCTGAAGCATTCAAAGTTTTGGTTGAAACTGCTCAAGAAGCTGTAAAATAAATCAAAATCGAAACTTGAAATCGGCTTACAAAAGTGAGCCGATTTTTTAAATAAAAAATTATGCCAAAAACAATAGATACTTTTAGTTCAAATTCTTTAAAAATCTTAGACAAGAGTCTTTTAGATTTTCAAAACAAATATATTTACAAGCTTTCATTTTTCAAAAAAGAAGAACGAACAATTTTGGGCGAAAAATTTCACAGTTTGATTTGTGCTTATTTGAATAATATTCCGACAGAAAAGATGGTTTTTGATTTAGATAACGATGAAAAAAACATCTGGAACAGGCTTCAAATTTATTTAAAAGACAAGAAAGACCATTTTTGCTATAGCGAATATCCATTTTTGATTAAAGAAAAATTAAAAGAAAAATTCTACTATCTTACAGGTAGAATTGATGCGATATTTAAAGAAAATGATTTTTACACAATATACGATTGGAAAACCCTAAATCTGCCAAAAAAACCGGAAGAAGATTTGCAGAGTATAGTTTATTTGTACTGTGCAAGCAAAATTTTTGATACAGAAAATATAAAACTAAAGTATTTATCAATCGAAAAACTTGATTTTATAGAAATAAAATTCAACAAGCAAAACGACTACAAAAAAAGAATTGACGATATTATTGAAAAATACTATTTTTGATTGTTGTGGCAAAAATATTTTCCAAATAAAATAGCTAAAGTAATGAAAAAACACGCTTTTACATTGGCAGAAATTTTAATTGCAATGACAGTAATCGGCACCATTGCAGCTTTGTGCGTACCTGCCATAATGATGGGTGTTACAAACGCCAGATACCAAGCCAACTACAAAAGAGCCTACAAAACAATCCATTCTATTATGGAAGTAGAACAACTGAATGGAAAATTGCCAACCAAAACAACAAAAGAAAGTGTAGCAAGCGTTTTTGAAGCAATGATTACAGGTTTAAATATTAAAGAATTTGCTCCACAAGAAAATAATGGACCAAACGATGGAATACTTGCACAACCGGAAACTTTTAAAACTTCTATTTCTTATTTAAGCAGCAATCAAAAACCAACCACTTGGGGAAACGGGAACAACAAACTGCAAGATTCAAGCGACTGGACGACAACGCCTTCTCCTTGGATTGTTACAGAAGACAATGTAGCATATTGCGTTATTGGCGTTTCAAACGATGAATGCTTTACAAAAGAAGAATTAAATTCGCAAACAGAAATTTCTGAACTGAACAAAAAATCTTGTGCAATTGTTATAGTCGATGCAAATGGACTGATGATTGGACCAAATTTACTCGAAAAACAAGTAACAGATGGCATAAATGCCAATTCTAAAATCAAAACTTTACAAAAAGACAGATACTATATTTATGTAGGCAAAAACGGCGTTGCTTCCGGCCCAAAAAATATTAGTCTTTCAGGACGTTTGTTGAGTGGTTTAAAATAAACTACAATAACATCAAAACTTCTCTGATTAATTTGCAACAAGTAGCACTAGAGGTTTTTGTAATATCTATATCAGGTGCAAGTTCCATTATATCAGCACCAACAATATTGAAGTCTTTTAGATAAACAATCCACTCCATCAACTCTTGATAAGTCAAGCCGCCTGCTTCGGGAGTACCTACACCACTCATCAAAGACGGGTCTAAAACATCTAAATCTATCGTTAAAAATATATTTTTGTTTTTAAATTTGTCTAATTCTTCTTTTTTTGTTTTTAAAGTTTTGTGTTTTTTTACAATATCAAATTCTTCTTTTTCGCCGCTTCTAAGACCGATTTGGGCAATATTTTCGTAACCTATTAATTGTGCAATTCTATACATAACGCCGCTATGAGTGAGTTCTTCACCTAAGTATTGTTTTCTTAAATCTGTATGAGCATCGAATTGAATAACTGCAACATTGTCGAATTTTTTTAAAACCGATTTAACGGAAGCAAGAGTAATTAAATGTTCACCCCCGACGCCAAGAAGTTTTTTGTTGTCATTATAAATAGAATCAACATTATCTTCTGTTATTTCAAGGGCTTTTTTGGCATTTCCAAAAGGATACTCCAAATCACCCGCATCAAAAAATTCCACTTCTTCCATATCTTTATCAAAATAAACAGAATAAGTTTCTATACCGATACTTTCCAATCTTGCTGCTTGTGGTCCAAAACGAGTACCTGCACGATTAGAACATGTGCAATCATAAGGCATACCCAACATTACGATTTTTGAATTTTCGTAATCACCGTTTGATGCGATAAAATCTTTTGAAAGAAATGGACCTTTTAACATTTATACACCTGTTATTTCTTTGTTTGCGTTGATTTTTTGATTTAATTCGTGACGAGATTCTTCATAACCGACTCTACCCATCAATGCGTATGTGTAATTTTTTGCCTGTTCAACTCCCGGTTGGTTAAAAGCATTGATATTGTACAATTCACCAATTATTGCAACTTCTACTTCAAACATGTAAAGAAGCTGTGCCAAGTAATACTCGTTGAT
Organism: uncultured Candidatus Melainabacteria bacterium; assembly: GCA_934675695.1. Lineage (GTDB taxonomy): Bacteria > Cyanobacteriota > Vampirovibrionia > Gastranaerophilales > Gastranaerophilaceae > RUG14156. Next base: position 5,261 of record CAKURN010000027.1, read on the forward strand.
TTTTGGCAAATGAATAGCTAAATTTGGTCTATTGTAATCACACAAAGCAACTGCAGTAGAATCAGCTTCTGCATTGATTAATTGATTAATTGATTTGCCACCTAAGTAGTTTAGACCTGTATAATCAAAAATATTTGGAATTTCTAATTTTGTATCAAATTCATCAACTCGAATAAAAGTAATGACTTTATCGTTTTTGCCTTCATTGTACAATTGAATTTGGCTATGTTGATCTGTTGCACCAAGAGCTTTTATTGGAGTACAGCCGTTATGGACAATGTTTCCGTTTCTATCGGTTTCTTTCCCTAGTGATTCTGCCCACAACTGTACATACCAATCAGAAATATATCTCAATCTGGAAGAATAAGGCATCATAACAGATAGATATTTTCCTTTTTGGGTATCCAATAAATAATGGATTAAGGCATTTTGAGCGGCAATATTTTTGAAAATGTCTGTATTTTTGAGGGTTAAATCCATGATTTTTATCCCTCTTATTAATTCATCGATATCAAGCCCAACCAAAGCTAAAGGAACTAGCCCGACTGCAGAAAACACACTAAAGCGACCACCCACATCATCAGGAACAACGAATGTTTTGTATCCTTCTTCATTTGCTAATTGTCTTAAAATTCCAACTTGTTTGTCTGTTGTAGCAACAACATTTTTTCTATAATCATCGCCCAAAAGCTCATACAGTCTATCTTTTATAATCATAAACTGACTCATTGTTTCTGCTGTAGAACCTGATTTTGTAATTACATTTACAAGAGTCCTTTTGAGGTCTAAAATATCCAAAAGAGCGTTGATTTGATCAGGGTCAATATTGTCTAAAAAGAAAATTCTTGGAAAATTGTCACGTTTTTCTTTGTCTAACATGTTCCAATAAGGTTTCAAAAGTGCTTCAGACAGAGCTTTTGCACCCAATGCAGAGCCGCCAATTCCTAAAACCAAAACATTGTCAAATCTACCATCAACAATTGCGGCAAATTCTTTTACATACCAAACAGTTTCCTCATTATAGCCCAAATTCATCCATTGAAGCCAGGAACCGGGTTTGTCTTTGTTCATGTTTAAGTTTGTGATGATTTCTTGAATTTTTGGTGCATATTGCCTAAAACTCTGTTCCAAATCCAATCCACTATCGCCTATAACTTGATTTGAAACATTTGAAAAATCTAATTTTATCATCATTTTCCCTAAAAACTCTCTTAACCTTATTGTACCAAGTCATAATTTATAGTCAAAGACCTTGTTGTTTGATATAAAAAATAGTCTTCTATATTTTATTTATAGAAGACTATTCAATAAAATTTTTGTTTGTTTATGCAATAGAGCCTGCTGTTGTCGCACCACCGGAGGGGCTAGAGCCTCCTGATGAAACTGATGCTCCGGAAGATGATGAAGCAATCGAGCCTGCCGTTTCAGAAGATGATGATGCGATAGAACCCGCTGTTTCAACAGATGAAGCAATTGAACCTGCTGTATCGATTGATTGAGAATCAGTAGAAAAACTTGTGTTGTAGTAGTTATAAGCTACAGAACCGGCCGTATCGTAGATAGAGCCTGATGGCATATTGTATGTGTCATCACCATTTTTTACCGATTGAGCTAAGGTTTGAAAATTTTGTTGTTCAAAACTGTGGTTAGAAGAATTTCCATTGCTATCTGATGTCTTATATTGACCATTATTGTTAAAATTTAATAAATTAAATGCCGCTGAAGCGTTAAGTCCCATTTTTCACTTCCTTTTTAAGTTTAATACACTTGTTTTATTCCACGTAAAATTTTTTTTATTCAAAGAAATTACAATTGTTTACAATTAGAAAATTTTAGTCAATAAAATTAAATCATAAGTTTTGTAAGTTTGTATTAAAAAAGGAATTGGAAATATGAGTATGAATTTACCTGTTGTACAACCAAAATTTGTTAAAGAAATGCAAGGAGCAGGGGTAAATCAAGGGATTAGACAAAGTTTTGTAAATATTGACGATATTGCAAATTTAAGACAAATTAATGACAATTACTGGGAAGCAGACAGTCTATCTCATCAAAAAAATTTAGATGGCACTGATACAACATATCATTTTGACAATATTGGAGCAACCAGAATCATAAATTATTTAGCATAAGGAACGAAAAATGAATACTATAGTGAGTTTTGGTGTTCATCAAAATCAAATAAAAAATACTTCTAAACCAAAGACAGCTACTTCTTCAATTCAAAAAGAAAAAGCAATAAATAAAAAGAAACTGGCAGTTGGAATAATGACAGGGGCCGGAATATCAGCACTTGTTGTTGGCGGTTTATTATATAAACAAAAATTAGATAGCACAAAATTCACTAAATTAGCAGAAAACATAGAATTTAAACCTGCGCAAACAATAGAAGAAGCAATCGCTTTTGGTAAACAAAATCTTGGTATAAAAAAATACAAAGGCTTTAATTCTGATGATATAAAAATCATAAACTGGGTAAATGAAGGTATGACAAATGCAAGCAACAAAGGAAAAGGAAAGTTTGTTATGCCTCAAAAAGTTCAATTATATCAAGGCAAAATACCAAACGGGGGAGATGCTCCTATGGCTGCAAACCAACTTAGAGAAATGGTCATTTCTAAAGAAAGATTGAAAGAAAATTTTGAAGCAATGAAAGACTTCTTAAAAGAAACAAAATATACAGATAAAACCCAAGAAGAAGTTGGTGAGTTGGTTGAGAAACTGTCATATCAAGAAGTAAGCGAAAAAGTAGCAAGAATATTTAAGAAAAAATACGGTGCAGAACCTGCAACAACTAAAGAATTTAGTATAATTTATCATGAACTTGGCCATTTACAACATTTTTTCAGTCCGGATATTCCTAAAATTCATCTTCAATTAGGAAATGCTGAAGAAATAAAAGAATGGAATATGAAAATCACTCCAGAAGCACAAAAATTGAGAGATTTGTTCGATTCGAGTATTGAACAAATAAAAGATGTATCGTTTTATGCAAAATCATCAGCTTTAGAATTTGTTGCAGAAGTATTTTCTTATTTATGTGATGATGAAAAACTTTCTAAAGAAACTCTTGATTTATATCAAAAACTAGGTGGAGCGATGATTTAATTTCTCATCACTCCACAAAATAAAGTTTTTATTTTTTTCTTATAAAATCCAAAACCGCATTTATAAATGTCAACGGGTGAGTTGGACACCCCGGAATATAAAGGTCGACTTTGTATTTGTCTAAAAATTCTCTATTTAATTCTGTTGAATTTTGGAATACCCCACCAGACAATGCACAAGCACCGCACAAAATCACAACTTTAGGATCAGGTGTGCAGTTGTAGCAGTCTTCTAAAGCATAAGCCATATTTTTTGTAATAGGCCCTGTAACAACGATTCCATCTGCATGACGTGGAGAAGCAACAAAATCAATACCGAATCTTCCCATATCAAAATTTGCATTTCCTGCTGCGTTCAATTCCATTTCGCAGCCGTTACAACCACCTGCAGAAACTTGGCGGAATTTTATTGAACGATTAAAGATTGAATATATTTCTTTTCTAACATCAATTGCTCTAGTGTGATAAACTTCCGGAGTAACTTCTTCTGTAACAATTAATTTGTCTTTTGAATCAGTACCCAATTTGTAATAGTTTGTAAAATTAATAGCACCACTTTTGCAGATTCTTTGACATTTGCCGCAAAGTGTACATTTTGCTAAATCAATTTTTAGAGGAGAAACAGTCAAAGCTCCCGTTGGGCAAACATTTACACAAGATGAACATTTGTCGCATTTTCCGTTGCATAATTGAGGCAAACCTCTAAATTGATCTCTCATTTTGGCATTTTTAATATCAGGAATGAACTGATTTTTTTGCCATAATTTCATTTTTAATGTATCTAACATAATATATTTTCCTTAAAATTATAAATCAAAACCACAATATGACATATCAAAACCTTTGTTACACAATGGAAAATCTGATATGCCGTTTGATCTTACTGCCATAGAAAGACCGTACCAGTTGTTAAATGAAGGGTCTTTAATTTTGTAGCGAGTTAATTCGCCTTTGTCGTTTGTTGTTGCTATGTGGACAACTTCGCCTCTCCAGCCTTCAACAACAGAAACAACAAATGCATTTGGTTCTATATTGTTTTTAACTTCTACAAGCAAGGCTTCATCTTGAACTTTTTCAAGTTTTTTGACTAATTTTTTGATAAATGTTATAGAATCTTTGACTTCTACGTATCTGATTCTAAATCTTGAATAAGCGTCATTTGTTGGTTTGAATGGACGTTTTTCAAAGTCTTTGTAGAATTCGTCGCCAAAATCAAAACGAGAATCAAGCGTCAAACCATGGGCTCTTGCAATCAAACCTACCATATTTAATTCAGTTGCGGTTTCTGTAGAAACAACCCCTGTTTTTTCAAACCTAGACATAACAGTAGAAGATTCAAGCGTTGCTTTTGTCATTTTGTCTACAGTTGTTTTTACATAATCAAGAGTTTTGATTAGTTTTTCTTGCATTGCTTTATCTATATCGAAGTTTACGCCACCAACTTCAACCAATCCTCTTGCAAATCTGCTTCCGCATATTTCAAGCATAGTATTAATAACCAAAGTTCTTGTAACACCGTAAACTTCTTTTCCCATCAAATAAGCAATATCACCCAAAATACCACCCATATCACCTATATGGATTGCTACTCTTTCCATTTCCAGAGCGATTCTTCTGATTAATTTTGCTTTTGTTGTGATTTCAGTGTTTGTCAATTTTTCCATAATTTGAGCATATGCCATAGCGTATGCTACAACGCTATCACCACAAATTGACTCTGCAAGCTGGATTGAAGGATTTTTAACCATCAAATCTTCAACACCTCTGTGTTGATATCCAAGCATAATTTCTAAATTGTAGATTTTTTCACCTTGACACATAAATCTAAAATGTCCGGGTTCAATTACACCGGCGTGGATTGGCCCAACGGCAACTTCGTGAGCTTCTTCACCTTGCATTTCAAAAAATTTGTAATCGTTTTGGTTTTTGCGTACAGGTTTCAACCATGGGTGACCTTGTGGTTTTATATGGAATTGTTCAAAAAATTCTCTTTCAAACATGTGGTATTGGTGATTTTCTTTTGTGATTGATTCATATTCTTTTGTATCTTTTGACAGCAATGAAGAAGAAACGAGAATTTCACCTTTTTCGTCATCTGCTAAAAGCGCAAAAACTTTTACATCATTACCCCAATCAAGTCCAAAAAACGACAATGGACGAAGATTTGTTGCACAAAGTTGAGCTCTAAATACTGAAAATTCCGTCGTTGGAATATCCAAGAGATTTATTTTTTCGTTATTTTTCGTTACGTAATAA
>CAKURN010000028.1 GCA_934675695.1 uncultured Candidatus Melainabacteria bacterium
AATTCGGCGGCAGCAATGGAAATCTGTATGTTTTTGTAATTGTTTCATCAAAAAAATATTTAAAAATCGAAAACAATACAGTCTACTACGAAGCAAATATTAGCCCATATATGGCGGTTTTAGGGGGAAATGTAAAAGTACCTACTTTGTGGGGCGAAGCTACAATCAAAATTCCACCTTTGACAAAAGCCAATCAGAGTTTTAAACTTATTGATGTAGGGGTTTTAGATGAAAGAACCAAAAAGAAAGGTGATCAAATCGTAAAAATCCTTATTCAAATTCCTTCTAGTCTTACAGACGAAGAATTTTACCTGTATGAAAAATTAAAAGAAATCAATTTGAAAAAGAAAAATGCTTCAGTCTTCAGATAAAAAAACATTTATAAAAGAAATTTTTACATCTTTACAGGGCGAAGGTCCTTATGTAGGCGAAAAACAGATTTTTGTCAGATTTTGTCGCTGTAATTTGAAATGCAAATATTGTGATACTGATTTCAATCAAAAAGATGCAGTTGAATATTCATCTTGTGAACTTTTTGAAAAATTAAACACGCTAGATGCTGAAGTTGTTAGTTTTACCGGTGGAGAACCTTTAAAAGAAATAGAATTTTTAAAAGATTTTTTCAAAAAATACAAACTAAACAAAAAAATCTATCTGGAAACAAACGGAACTTTGTATAAAGAATTAAATTCTATCATTGATTTTGTAAATGTTGTTTCTATGGACATAAAATTGGCTTCTGCAACAGAACAAAAAAACAGATTTCAAGATAACGAAAAATTTTTGGATTTGGCAAATAAGAAAGAAGTTTTTATAAAAGTTGTTTTTGATAAAAATATAAAAGATGAAGAAATAGAAAACGTAGTAAAAATCGCAAAAAAATACAACAATCTGATTGTTTTGCAGCCCAAAATGCCAATAGATAAAGAATTGGCATTTGAAGAAGTTTTTGAAAAATTTTATTCAAAACACAAAAACACAAGACTAATTCCACAAGTGCATAAATTTTTGAATATTATTTAGATATTTTTTCTTTTGTATAATTAATCAAACCGCCCTTGTCGATTAGGTTTTGGACTTCTTTACTGTATGGAGAAAAAGAATACTCTTTCTTTTTTGTCAGGTTGATTATTTTTCCATTGTCCAAATCTATCTTTATTTCGTCATTTTTGTCGATTTCGTCTTGGATTTTGTCGTTTTCAATAATAACAAGCCCTATATTAATTGCATTTCTGTAGAAAATTCTTGCAAAACTCTTTGCTATAACAGCTTTTATTTCTGCTTGAGCCACAGCCAAAATTTTGACCCGCAATAATAAAATCACCTTCTTTTACATTTAGTGCAAAATTTTTGTCGATATCTTCCATACAATGCAAAGCTAGTTCTTTTTCATCTTTTGTATTTAGGTATCTAGCAGGTATAATGACGTCTGTGTCTATGTTGTTGCCAAAAATCCAATTCATTTTTTTCTCTCATTTCATTCATTTAAACTATATACAACTACTATATTATAAATTAATATAAATATGCAAATGCAGATTTGAATTAAAAATCAGTAGAGATTGTATACGAAAAAGAGAAAAGAAGGAGTACAACAATGCAAGAAACAATTATCGAAACAGCTGGAAAAATCTGGGAATACCTAAATGAAAACGGCGAAGTAACTACAAAAAAAATGAATAAAGACCTTGGTCTAAATGACAACTTCACAAACTTAGGTTTGGGTTGGTTAGCTCGTGAAGACAAAGTTAACTTCTCTAGAAAAGGTTCTTACACAAAAATTAGCTTGAGATAGTTAATAAAAAATTTAGAAATATAAAGAAATGCTTGCAAATTGTTGACAAGCATTTCTTTTTTTTAGACAATAGAAATAAAGTCGAAAATTATTTAGATTTATAATAAAAGAAAAGGAAATAAAAATGGCTACACCAAAGAAAAGAACAGGAAAAGCAAGTCAAGCAACAAGAAGAGCAAATTGGAAAGGTTCAGTTCCTGCAACAACTACTTGCCCAAATTGTAAAGAAATAATCCCAACTCACACTGTTTGCCCTGCTTGTGGCTGGTATAAAGACGGTTTTGCTTCTATTAAAAAACAAGAAGAAGTAAAAAACGAAGAAGCTAAAGCTGAAGAAACAAAACCAAAAAGAACAAGAAAAAAAGCTGCAAAAGAAGAAGCTGCTGTTGAAGAAGTAAAAACTGAAGAAACACAAGCACAAGAATCAGCTGAAGAAAAAACTGAAGCATAGTATTGTAAATAACGGTTTTTTGAGGGAGTTAATATGACAAGAATTGCAATTGATGCAATGGGTGGCGATTTCGCACCATCAGAAATAGTAAAAGGTGCCGTTTGGGCGGCTTCTGATTACAATGTGCCAATCGAACTCGTAGGGCAAATAGACAAAATACAAGAAGTTCTTGATGAAATTGCAAAAAAAGGCATAACCTCAAATCGTGGCGGATACTTTGTTAAAAATATAAAAGTCGATTTATCAAAATTAGACATAAAATTGACTCAAGCAGACGAAGTTATAGAAATGGGCGAAGCTCCCGGTGTTGCAATCAGGAAGAAGAAAAATTCGTCCATTGTTCTTGCTGTAAAAGCAGTATCTTCAGGAAGTTCTGATGCGGTTGTCGCAGCAGGTTCTACAGGTGCTGCAATGGCAAGTTCTTTATTTGGTTTGGGACGTATCAGAGGTGTTGAACGTCCTGCAATCGCTGCAACTTTACCTACCAAAAAAGCTCCCGTTATTTTGATTGATGCGGGTGCAAATTCTTCTTCTACTCCGGAAATGCTCAGACAGTTTGCTCTTATGGGTGCTATGTTTGCAAAAAATGTCTACAATAGAGAAAACCCAAGAGTTGGCGTTTTAAATATTGGCGAAGAAGAAGAAAAAGGTAATCAATTGGTAAAAGATACCTACAAAATCCTAAAAGAAAACACTTCCAACATTAATTTTATAGGTAATGTAGAAGGTAAAGAGCTTTTTCAAGGTGACGTAGATGTTGTTGTATGTGAAGGATTCGTTGGAAATGTTGCCTTAAAAACAATAGAAGGCTGTTGAATTTATGACTGATTTTGTATCAAAGATTGTCGGTTTGCTTGCAAAACCATTTATGAAAAGAATTTATAAAAGAATTAATTACGAAGAATTTGGTGGTGCGTTGTTACTAGGTGTTAAAGGCATAACAGTGATTTCTCATGGCAGAAGTTCTTCTTATGCAATTAAAAACGCTGTTCGAGTAGCAAAAGAAGCTGTTGAATCTGGCGTCAATACAAAAATCGCTGAATTAATCAGCTAATTAAAAGTTACATTTGTTGGTGAGGAGTATATGAAAAAAATAGCTTTTATTTTTCCGGGACAAGGTTCCCAAAGTACCGGTATGGGCAAAGATTTGTTTGAAAATTCTTCTGCTGCAAAAAATGTTTATGATACAGCAGATAAAGTTTTAGGCAAAAAGATTTCAGAAATTTGTTTTAATGGACCGGATGAAGAATTGAAAAAAACAATAAATGCTCAAAGTGCAATCGTAACAACATCAATTGCTGCATTAAATGCTTTTAGAGAAATTTGTCCGGATATCACTCCTACAATGACTCTAGGTCATTCATTAGGCGAATATTGTGCAATGTATTGTGCTGGTGTTATGGATTTAGAAACTACTTTAAAATCTATTCAAAAACGTTCAGAATTAATGGATTCTGCAACAAAAACCACAACAGGCACAATGGCAGCAGTTTTGGGTGCAAAAATTGAAGATATTAATTCATCAATTGAAGAAGCTTCTTCTTTGGGGCTTGTTCAAATTGCAAATTACAATGACCCGACACAAATAGTAATCACAGGCGAAGTTGAAGCTGTTAAAAAAGCAAGCGAATTAATAAAAGAAAAAGGTGCAAGAAAAGTTGTTCCTTTAGCGGTTTCCGGCGGTTTTCATTCAAAACTTATGAACAGTGCAAAAGAAGGGTTTGTTGATTTTGTTCAAAATTTAGAATTAAATGACGCTTCTATCCCTGTTATAACAAACGTTGATGCTAAATTAACAACAAAAAAAGAAGATTTTAAATCAAAAATGCCAAACCAAATAAATTCTTCCGTTATGTGGTGTCAGTCAATCGAAAACGCTATCGAAAACGGAGTAGATACTTTTATTGAATTTGGTAATGGAAAAGTATTGGCAGGATTAAATCGTAAAATTTCTTCTGAAATTAAAACATACAATGTTTCAGACAGCACAACTTTAAAAGCAGTTATAGAAGAATTAACCGTAGGAGTATAAAATGGAAACAAATAAATTAGCACTTGTAACAGGCGGCTCTCGTGGCATAGGTAGAGCAATTGCACTAGAAATGGCAAAAGCAGGATATGATGTTGTAATTAATTACGCAGGTAATGAAGCTGCAGCAAATCAAACTGTCGAAGATATAAAAGCACTAGGCGTAAATGCTGATAGTTTTAAATTCGATGTTTCTTCTCAAAAAGAAGTTGATGAAAACATTGCAAAAATAATTGAAAAATATGGAAGAATAGACGTATTGGTAAACAATGCAGGTATTACAAGAGATGATTTGTTTATTAGAATGACAGAAGACAAATGGAATGCTGTTATCAATACAAATCTAAATTCTGCATATTATGTAACAAAACCTGTTGCAAAATTGATGATGAAACAAAGAAGTGGTGCAATCATCAACACAACAAGCGTTGTTGGTATATATGGAAACGCAGGACAAGCAAACTACTCTGCTGCAAAAGCCGGTTTAATCGGTTTTACAAAATCATTGGCTAAAGAATTGGGTGCAAGAGGCATTAGAGTGAACGCTGTTGCTCCGGGATTTATCGAAACAGATATGACAAAAGACCTTCCAAATACTGAAGAAATGATGAAATTAATACCATTAAAAAGAATGGGCAAACCTGAAGATATAGCAGTTGCTGTTAAATTTTTAGCAAACGATTCAACATACATTACAGGACAAGTATTGGAAGTTGATGGCGGTTTAATTATATAATATTGTTATGAAAAATTATAAAAGATATTTATTATTAGCTTTTTTGTCGGTGCTTTTTTTGATAGCACCGGCAATTGCTATTGATTATATGGGTGATTTTTCCAGTCGTTCGTTGATTATGAAATCTTTAAATAGAGAAGATAGAATTAACCAAGAGCAAAAAGATATTTTATCTTCTAGAAAACTAATCCCAAACCAAAAATGTTTAATTGAACAAATCAAAAAAAACAACATAGAAAACGTTGAAATTCTTTTGTCTTCAAAAGTCAACCCAAATATCCAATACAATGCTGAATATCCTATTTATATTGCTGCAAAAATGAATAATTTTGAAATGGTTAAGCTTCTTTATTCTAATGGTGCAAAACTGGATAAAGGCTTCAATTCTGAACTTTACGAAGCAATAAGAAACAAAAACACTGAAATGGCGATGTTTTTGTTAGAAAATAATGCAAGAGTCAATTTCAAAGATGCAGTGAATGGAAAAACACCTCTTTATTTGGCTTTGCAAAATAATATGTTTGATGTGGCTGAAGTATTGTTAGACAAAGGTGCAAACGTAAATCAAAAGACATTTTGTTTAATAAAAAGAAAAAAACAAAAAAATCTGCTTGAAAAATTGAACCTAAATTAGTCTTTTACAATGTATTTTGTTAAAATCAATTTTTTGAGTGCTTTTGCATGGATAGCATCAGGCATTATATTTAATAGTTTTTCTAAATACTCTAATGCTGAATGGTACTTTCCTAACTTCTTTTCGACACATGCCATTGCAAATAAGGCATCAATAAATTTTTCATCTTGATAGATGGCATTTTTTAAATCTTCTTTTGCGTATTCAAGTTTTTCTTTTGTAGAATTTGGGTTTTCTATGATGATTTTTGCTCTATTGTAATACGCATCTGTCATTTTTGGATTTAGTTTTATTGATTTTGTATAATCTAAAATAGCTTCGTCGTATTTTTCTAAACTGTGATATGCGACTGCTCTATAGAAATAGCTGACTTCAAAATCATTTTTTAACTTTATTGATTCGTTTAACAGTTCTATTGCTTCTTCAAAATTGTTTTCGTATATTTTTTTAATAGCGTTATCGAGAAATTCTTTGTATTCCATTATTCTTTTCTTCCTATTTTAGAAATCATTTCAATCGGGATTAATACTCCTGCAACGATTGTTACAGGCAATCCTACTATGCTTGCTGTAGTTTTTTGAACTTTTTTCATTGAGTTTTTTATAGGGTTTGCAATTATTTCTTCATTGTTTTTAATTAAAACAATTTCTCCGTATTCATTTAATTTGACATCGTCATATAAGGGTTTATAGAAGATTTTGCCGTTTTCATCCACTATTCCGTATTTGCTATTTGATTTAATTTTAAAATAACAAGAAGTTTTTTCTTCAATTTCTTCTGTCGCTTTCATAGGAATGAGAACAGTTTTTGTGGGGGTGTATTTTAGATTTGTTATTTTATCATATTGTGGTTTTAAAATTATATTTCCGTTTTCGTCTTTTAAACCGTATTTGTTTGAAACGCTGAAAATCGTTGCAGCAAAGGAATTTTGCACAAAAAACAAAATAAAAAACAAAACAAAAATCTTTTTCATAATTTCTCCTTTTATAAAGGTTATCACAAATTAATTTTAATTAACATGTTGAAAAAAATGTATATTTAAAAGATAATAAAGTTGAAGATTTTTATGTAAAGAATTGTTAAACATCTGAACATAAGTAGCAAATAAAAATCTTGACGAGTGTTGTAAGGGCATAAGTAATAGAAAGAAAAGGTGACATAATGACAGTTAATTTTCATCCGGTTCAAGCAGCTAAAACATCTTGGAATAATGCTTCAAAACCAAAAAAAGCAGCTATGGTAGTAGGCGGAGCAGTTGCAACTGCAGCAGCAGCTACAACAATTGCAGCTGGTATAAAAGGTAAATCAGCAGCAGATGCTCAAGGTATTCAAAAATTCACTTCAAAAATGAGAGATGGTTTTACTCAAATTTTTGATGCTGTTAAAACACTTCCATCAAAATTTCACAAAGCTGCTGAACAAGTAGCTGAAGAAGGTGAAGGATCAGTAGAATAAACATCTGATTAATACAAAACAGTTAAAAATTATACTAACTGAAAAATGTCATAAAATTCATAAAAACGCAGAAAAATCAAATGTTTTTCTGCGTTTATATTATAAAAAATACTACAAAACCAAATTAGAAGTATTTAGTATTTATAAAAAATTTTAAAATTAAATAGTTTGCTCTTTATTCAATGCTTCAATAATTTTTTCTGCAATTAATGTTGCACTATTTTGGTTTTGACCGGTTATGATATTGTCACAATAAACCTCTACATGTTCTGCCCAAGGTTTATCTTCTACAAAATCTGCTCCCAAAAATCTCAATTTTGTTTCTAATAAAAACGGTACTGATTTGTCTAATTTTATAATGTATTCTTCTCTATTGGTAAAAGAAGTCACATTTGCATTTTTGACGATAGGGTTGCCTTTTTTGTCCTTTGCATTGATTAAAGCTGCAACCCCGTGGCAAATTGCTGCAACAATTCGATTTTTTGAATAAAAATATTCGACCAAATTTTTAACTTCTTCGCTTTGCGCTATATCAAACATTGCCCCATGACCTCCGGGGAAATAAACCGCATCAAAATCTTCGATATTTATATCAGATAGTTTTTTTGTATTTCTCAAGATTTTTATACATTTGTCCCATTCCATAGGGTTTGAACATGACATAGAAGTTTCATCAACAGAAGACAAACCCCCGTTTATGCTGGCTGTTGTAATGTTGTATTTTGTTGCTTCAAAAATCAAATACGGAATAGCGTATTCTTCCAGGTTTACACCTGTTTCTTTGATACAGTTTTCATTGTCGCAGATATCACCTGAGTAGTTTGTTGTTACGATTAAAATATTTTTTGTCATAGATTTCTCCGTTTTTTTGTTAATATATTAATTAAAGAAGATGGAATTTTTATTCTATAAAAGTATAGAAACATTTGGCTAAAAAGGATAGCAACTATGACGACAAAAGAAATACTAAAAAATATAAATTCGCCTGCTGATGTAAAAAAATTGTCTATAGAAGATATGGAAATATTATCAGAAGAAATCAGAAAAGGTATACTAAATAGAGTAAACAAAATCGGCGGACACTTGGGGCCGGATTTGGGGATAGTAGAAGCAACCATTGCAATGCATTATGTATTTGATAGTCCAAAAGACAAATTTGTTTTTGATGTTTCTCACCAAATTTATCCTCATAAAATGCTAACGGGAAGAAAACAAGGATTTGTTTCAAACGACGAAAATGACTTGTTTTCTATTACAGGTTATTCAAACCCTTCTGAATCACCTTGCGATAATTTTATTATAGGACATACTTCTACATCTGTTTCTTTAGCGACAGGGCTTGCAAAAGCAAGAGATTTAAAAAACGAAAACTACAATGTAATAGCACTTATTGGTGATGGTTCTTTATCGGGTGGAGAAGCTTTTGAAGGACTAAACAATGCAGGAAGTTTAAATTCCAATTTTATCGTAATCGTAAACGACAATGAAATGTCTATCGCTCAAAACCATGGTTCATTGTATAACAATTTAGATGAATTAAGAAAAACAAACGGAACTTCTTCAAACAACTTTTTCAAAGCATTAGGATACGAATATTACTACGTAAACGATGGAAACGATGTTTCTTCTTTGATTGAAATATTTAAAAAAGTAAAAGATGCAACAAAACCGACAGTTGTTCATATTCATACTCTAAAAGGAAAAGGCTACAAACAAGCACAAGAAAACAAAGAACTTTATCACTGGTGTTTAAAAGGTTTTATGGATAATAACGAAATTCAAATACCACAAGAAACTTATGCTTCAATTACAAAAGATTTTATACAAAAGAAAAAAGATGAAAACGAACCTGTTGTTGCAGTAGTTGCAGGAACTCCGGGGGTTTTTGAATTTGATGAAGAATTTAGAAATAAATTAGGAAAAAATTACACAGATGTTGCAATAGCAGAAGAACACGCCGTTGCATACAGTTCAGCTCTTGCAAAAGCAGGTGCAAAACCGATTTTGTCTTTAACTTCCTCTTTTGTACAAAGAACCTATGACCAGTTGTCACAGGATTTAGCATTGAACAATTCACCTGCAGTGATTTTGATTTATTGGGGCGGTATTAGTCCAATGGATGCTACTCATACAGGGGTTTTTGATATTCCAATGATTTCTAATATACCAAATATCGTATATCTTGCTCCATCAAACAAAGAAGAATATATTGCTATGTTATCTTGGGCATACGAACAAAACGAACACCCTGTTGCAATTAGAGTACCATTTTATCCTTTAAAGGAAACAGGTAAAAAAGATGAAACTGATTATTCAATTTTGAATAAATCAAAAATGGAAAAACAAGGAAAAGATGTTGCAATAATTGCTGTTGGTCATTTGATGGAGTTGGCTTATGATGTCGCTTCTGAATTAGAAAAAATAAACATCACGCCATCTATCATAAATCCAAAATTCTTAACAGGAATAGATGAAAATATGCTAGAAAACCTAAAACAAAACCACAAACTTGTATTAACACTGGAAGACGGTGTAGTTGACGGTGGCTTCGGTGAAAAAATTTCTAAATTCTATTCAAAAAGCAATGTATCAGTTATAAACTATGGTGCTAAAAAAGAATTTACAGATAGAGTTTCTATGGAAGAATTGTACAATAGATACCATTTAACTAAAGAATTGATGGTAAAAGACATAAAAGAAACTTTGTCTTTGTAAGACAAAACATTTTTCATTTTAGTTTTTATTTGATAAGATATTGTTATGTTAATAGATACTCACGCACATCTTAATATGCTTTCTAATCCTAGCTTTGAACTTGTTGAAGCAAGACTTTCTGATGTAAAAGAAATAATTGTTCCAACAGCAAGCATAGAAGACATAGATTCTGTCTTAAATCTAGCAGAAAATGACCCTGATATATATGCAGCACTTGGGGTTCACCCTGAATATGCAGATAGTTTTAATGACGAAATGGCAAAAAAAATCATAGAAAAAGCTCACCACAACAAAGTCGTTGCAATAGGTGAAATTGGGCTTGATTATCACTATAACAGCGAAAACAAGATTTCGCAAAAAAAATGTTTCCAAACCCAATTAGAAATTGCAAAAGAATTAAAACTTCCTGTTATTATTCACGATAGAGAGGCTCATTTCGATACTTTAGAGATTTTGAAAGCAGAAAAAATAGAACGGGCACTTCTTCATTGTTTTTCAGGTAGTGTAGAATTTATGAAAGAATGCACAAAACTAGGTTACAAAGTCGCACTCGGGGGCGTTGTTACATTTAAAAACGCAAAAGATTTGATAAAAAAGATTGAATCAAATACATATGATTATGACAGACTAAATGTATTCAGGAATAAATATGTGGGCAATGTAAACCACAATGCAACGAAAGAAATTACAGATATAATTATGGATAAAATAAATAATAAATAGCATTATTCGGAGGAAAATAGGTGTCACAGGAAAATAA
>CAKURN010000029.1 GCA_934675695.1 uncultured Candidatus Melainabacteria bacterium
GTTTTGAAGTATTGAGAAGGGATTTGAATATAATAATGCGTAAAGTCTTTGCTCGTTGCTGCGTTTACTGTTGCACCTTTTGAGTCTAAAATTTTGTCAAAAGTGCCTGTTGGGTATTTTGTTGTTCCTTTAAAAAACAAATGTTCCAAAAAATGGCTAATACCGTTTGTTTTGTCGTCTTCGTTGATTGAGCCTGTATTTATCCAAGTATCAATTTTTACGATATTGTTGTCGTGGACTTCTTTTATTATTACTTTTTGCCCTGATGGGAGAGTATTTACAGACAAACCATCACTCAGTGCAAAAACAGAATTAAAAAATCCAAAAGACAAAGCTAACGCTAGAAACAGAAATTTTTTCATTTTTATCCTCATCAAATCTTTTTAACAAGTATAATCAAAAATGAAAAAAATTAATATAGTATAGTTTGCTTATTTTAAAGCACCTGCACCTGATATAACTTCTGTCAATTCTTGAGTGATTTTTGCTTGACGAGCTTTGTTGTATTCAATCGTAAGAGAAGAAATCATATCAGTTGCGTTGTTTGTTGCAGAACTCATAGCAGTCATACGAGAAGCAAGTTCGCTAGCTTGTGCTTCCAAAAAAGACTGATAGATGATGTTTGTTAAATACATTGGAACGATTTTTGACAAAACGCTACCCAAATTTGGCAAAAATTCGCTCAAAGGTTCGATTTTGTGGACATCATGTTGAATATTCAATTCTTCAGACAATTCGTCATTGTAGAATTTTTTGATTTCGTTTTCATCTGTCACAACAGGCAAAAGTTGCCAATGCTCTGTTTTGTAGCTCATCATGTTTTTGTATCTGGTTGTAACAAGTTCAATTGAATCAATCGTTCCATCAATAAAATCATCTGCTAATTTTGTAGCTAAAACATAAGCAGAGCTTGCATTTACGCCATCTAAAATATTTACGTAAGTTTTTCTTATTTCAAAATCGATTTGATTTCTTAGGTTTTTTATTGCAGGAGCAGCTTTTTGCCCTACTAAATATACTTTTACCTTTTTGCCTTGCGAATTGAATTCTTTTATCATATTTGTTGCATAACGGACAATGTTTGCACAATATGCACCTGCTAAACCTTTGTTAGAAGAAATAATCACGAGTCCGACGCTTTTTATTTCTCTTTTTTTCAACAATTCGCCATAATTTTCAAGATTTTCTTTAGCAGTTGTTTTGTTATGTTGGGTTTTGTTTGCTTCTTTATATGCATATCTGAATATTTTAGACAATTCAATTGTAAAAGGGCGAGAAGCACGAACGGCATTTTCAGCTTTTTTTACTTTTGCTGCTGCTACCATTTTCATAGCTTTTGTGATTTTTTGTGTATTTTTTATGCTGTTTATCCTGTCTTTTATACTTCTTAAATTTGCCATTTGTACCTCTTTTGAAAAATTTGCTGCACAAAAGTGCAGCAAAAACTATATTCTAAAAACACTTTCTTTGAATGTTTTTATGTGTTTAATTAGTTCTTCTTTGTCAGAGTCTTCCAGTTTATTGCCTGCGTTCAATTTTTCTTCTAATTTAGCACAATGTGATGAAAAATATTCAAAGAACTGTTTTTTGAACTCTTGAATGTCTTTGTTTTCAACGTCATTTATATATCCTTCGTTGCCGCAGAAAAGTATTGCTACTTGTTGAGCGACAGATAGCGGATTGTATTGTGGTTGAATAAGAATTTGAGTAAGTTTTTCACCTTTTAACAATTGTGCTTTTGTTGCAGGATCAAGGTCAGAAGCAAATTGAGCAAACGCTGCAAGCTCTCTATATTGTGCCAAATCAAGACGCAATTGACCTGCTACTTGTTTGATACCTTTTGTTTGAGCAGCACCACCTACACGAGAAACCGAAATACCTGCGTTGATTGCCGGACGTTGACCTGAATTGAACAAATTGCTTTCTAAGAAGATTTGTCCATCTGTGATTGATATAACGTTTGTTGGAATGTAAGCTGAAACGTCGCCTGCTTGGGTTTCGATGATTGGAAGTGCTGTAATAGAACCTGCACCACGTTCATCAGAGAGTTTACAAGCACGTTCAAGCAATCTTGAATGCAAGTAGAAAACATCTCCAGGGTATGCTTCACGTCCCGGTGGTCTTTTCAACAACAAGCTCATTGCACGATATGCTTGAGCGTGTTTAGTTAAATCATCATAAATAATCAAACAGTGTTTTCCTTGTTCAAGAAATTCTTCTGCAACCGCACAACCTGCAAATGGAGCGATATATTGTAGTGGTGCAGAATTGTCAGCTGTTGCTGAAACAATGATTGTATAATCCATTGCACCTTTTTCTTCTAATGTTTTTGCCAAATGTGCAACAGTAGAAGTTTTTTGACCAATCGCAACATAAACACAAATAACATCTTTTCCTTTTTGGTTAATAATCGTGTCTATTGCAATAGCGGTTTTTCCTGTTTGTCTATCACCAATAATAAGTTCTCTTTGTCCACGACCGATAGGAGTCAAGGCATCAATTGCTGTTAAACCTGTTTGTAAAGGCTCATGGACAGATTTTCTTTCAATAATCCCCGGTGCAATTCTTTCGATTGGACGAGTAGAAGTCGTTACTATATCGCCTTTTCCATCGATTGGAATGCCTGTCGGGTCTATTATTCTTCCGATTAAGTTTTCGCCAACAGGAATAGAAGCGATACGACCAGTTGATTTTACTGTCATACCTTCTTTAATTTGAGTATAATTACCTAAAATTACTACCCCAACGTTGTCTTCTTCGAGGTTTAATGTGATACCTAGAGTTTTGTATTCATCATCAAACTCGACCAATTCTGAAGCCATAACGTTTTTTAGCCCATAAATACGACAAATCCCGTCAGAAATTTCTATTACAGAACCTGTGTTTGAAACTTCTGTTTTAGATTCATAATTTTCGATTTTAGCCCTAATAATTGAACTAATTTCGTCCGGTCTGATTGCTACCATTATTTTTTCCTCTTATTTTATTATTTCTTTTTTAATTTCGTCTAATTTGTGCAAAAGCGAAGTATCAATCACGTCATCTCCGATTTTGTAAATTAAACCTGCAATAATTGTTTCGTCTTTTTTGTATACGACATTAACGGTTTTGTTGAGTTTTTCTTTTAGTTTTTGTTGGATTAGATTTTTCTTTTCTTCATCTAATTCAACTGCACAAGTAACATCAACATTGACTGTATTATTGATTTCATCTAACAATTCTGAAAAAATTTGTACTATTGAATAAATCAAATTGAAACGGTTTTTGTTTATTAATAGTTTTAAAGTGTTTCTGATTGTCTTGTTTACGTCTTTTGCAAAAACTTCATCTATTATATCTTCTTTGTTTTTTGCTGAAATTATAGGGTTTGTCATTACATTAAACAAATCAGAAGAACTTTTTAAGATTGTTTGTGCATTTTGAAGGCTTTCTAGAATTTCTTCTTTTGAAAAACCGTCCTCTTTCGACAAATCTAGCAATGATTTTGCGT
Source organism: uncultured Candidatus Melainabacteria bacterium (assembly GCA_934675695.1). GTDB lineage: Bacteria > Cyanobacteriota > Vampirovibrionia > Gastranaerophilales > Gastranaerophilaceae > RUG14156. The sequence continues at coordinate 3,491 of CAKURN010000029.1, forward strand.
ATCTTTTTGCAATTATTGAATTTTTTTCTATGTTCATTATTTTAGCCCTGTTTCAAGTTCTTCAATACTTTCTTCGATAAATTTTTGGTGGTATTGAGGTTTGTTTTGTAAAGTTTGTTTTATATGCTCTTTTGCCAATTCGTATGCAGCAAGAGCAGTTTGTTTCGATAGAGTAGAAACAGTCTGTTTGTTGTCTGAGTTTATTATTTTTTGCGTGTTGTCTTGGATATTGTTCAATTGAATATGCGTTTCTTTTTCTATTTTATTTTTCAAAAGTTCAATATTTTTTTCGCCATTTTGTTCAATTTCAAGAATTTCGTTTTTAACGTTTTTGACTTTTTCGTTTGCTTCTAATAACTCTTTTATTGAGTTTTCTTTTGTTTGTATTGATTTTTCAATTGTTTCTTTAATTTTTTCTTGTGCAGAAGCAATTTTTTCATCAAGCTTCAATTTTTTTGCTGCATAAATCAATATCATAAGCAAAAGAACGAAGTTAAAAGTATTTGATTTTACGATTAAAGTCCAAATTTCCATTTTACTATCCTTGAATTAGCTTTTCGACAAGTTGATTGTCAAAATTTTCGATTTTTTCGTGATTTTTTAGTATTTTATCAGATATTGTTTGAGCAAGCCCTACAACTTCGTTTTTCAATGGTTCGAGTGAGTTTTGTTTTTCTTCATTTAAAACGTTTTGGTTTTCTTTTATTACAGCGTTTGCTTCTTTTTTTGCTTGTGAGATTTTTTGTGTTCTTATTGAATTAGCATCTTCAACTGCTTTTGTGATTTTTTGTTTTGAAGATGCTTTTGCTTCAATAAGTTTGTCTTCTCTTTCTGATAAAATAACTTTGCTTTTGCTTTGGTTTGTTTTAGCTGTTTCATAATTTTCATCAATGAGTTTTTGGCGTTTAGACACTATTTCAGACATAGGTTTATATAAAATGCCGTTCATCACAAACGCAAAAACAATAAAACTAATAACTGTAACTATGAAAGTAGCATTAAACATCGTGTTTTACCTTTCTTATATAACACCAAGAAGCATCAAAGCAACAACCAAACCATAAATTGCACAGGCTTCTGACATTGCAGCACCAACCATGAAAAATACTAAACCTTTACCAAAAATTTCCGGTTGTCTTGCGATTGATTCCAAAAAGCCTTTTGTTGCTACGCCTACACCTAGACCTGCACCAATTGCACCAAAACCGATTGCAATACCTGCACCTAATTTTGCAAAATCTGAAATTACGCTAGCGTCTGCCATTTTTTTCTCCTTTTTATTTATCTATTCATGTTGTTCTTCTATTGCGGAAGATATATAAACTGTCGTAAGCAAAGAGAATACGAGTGCTTGTACCACTGCAACCAGTAATTCAAATAACATAAATGGCAAAGGTAAAACATACGCACATATTCCCATTATAGCCGCTATCAAACATTCTCCGGCTAATATATTCCCAAATAAACGTAGTGCCAATGTAAGTGGTCTTGTTACCATATCCAAAAGCTCTAACGCCATCAAAAGAAACGAAATCGGTTTCAAATCATGTAAGAAAAATTTGAATTTTCTTTTGTATATTCCGACTGAAATGTAATACACCAAAACAATAATTGCAAGTGCGGCAGTCACGTTGATGTCATTTGTCGGAGAAGCAAATTCGCCGTTTTTAAGGTGAATAATTTTTAGGGGAATTTGTCCCATCAAATTTGCTGTAATAATAAACAAAAACAAAGAAGCAATCAGAGGAACGTGTTTTCTACCTGTTTTTGGCATTAAACTATCAGTCAAATTCCAGAACATTCCTAATATACTTTCAAAAAACAATTGAATTTTTGTCGGAAATATCGATAATTTTCTTGTTGTAACAAAAGCAACAACAATCAAAAATCCCATTGCGAGCCACATTGTAATCAATGTGTCCATATTAAACTCATATTTTCCAAACGTAAATATCCAATGTTCCATTATGATTACCTATATTCTTTGCAAGTCTTATTTTAACCTTTTAAAAATTAAATACTTAGTCTATTTAGATGAAATTTGTTTATTGTGAACTTCTATAATATACTCCAAAAGTAAACAAGTATGTAAATTTTTCTTTTCAAAATGCAAAAAATATATTACAATTTAAAAGTAAACTTTTGTAAATATAGAAATAAAAAATATCACTTTTTATTTTTAGCAATCTTTTAAAAAACATAAAACATCTATTGAGGTCAATATGAATTTGAAAAAATTTAAAATTGTAAGAACACTAAAAGACTTTAATTTTGCAAAATTAAAATGGGCAATGTACAATCAATTAAAAGAGTATAAAATTGCTTCCCGTTATATTGACTATTTAATTCCGGAAAGAAAAAACATCAACGCCGACAACGAAAAACTGGAAAAAATGGTCAGAGATACCTTGTTAAAAGAGTTTTCACCAAAACTCAAAGATATGAAATCTTTTGATTTGTTGGTTGATGCAACGGTTCACAACCTCAAACTCAAACAGATGAAAGCAATGGGCGATTGGGAAGATATAGAAGTTTAGTTTATTAATATATAATCGAAACGAGAAAGCTGATGAAATTCATCAGCTTTTTTACTATTTTGTAAAATTTTATTAATTTTTTATTAATTGAACTAATTTTTTTAAAAAAATTGCCGTTTTAAAAAAAATATGAAAAAGAGTTTAATTTTAGTTATTTTTGTTATTTTTTCTTGTTTTTCTGTTAATTTTTCAAAAGCAAGTTTAAATGACGCTATTTACTGGCAAAATCCCAAAAAAATCACTGTTTTTGTTCCACAAAACAGAAGAAGAATCATTGTAAAAAACAGTTTCAAAGCTTGGAAAAATATAACAAACGAAGAAATAAACTTTGTTTTTGTTGATTTTGCAAAATATGCAAATATAGAAGTAGAATTTGTTCCGACTATTCCGGATGGCAAACTAAAATCAGGAGAAATACTGGGTTTAACGGCTTCCGGTTACACTGCAGACGGTAAAATTTCAAAAGCTAAAATCCAAATCCCATACAAAGCTCAAAACAATATTGTCCTAGATGACATCACTCTAGAACACGTTTTAATCCACGAAATAGGGCATGCTTTAGGGCTAGACCATTCATCAAATCCAAAAAGTATCATGTACTATTCGACATTCAAAAATCAAACAATACAAAAAGAAGATATAAACAATCTCCAAAAAATCTACAATTGGTAATTACCCATTCAAATCCAAAACATTCAATCCCAAACTATCGTCTTCGTAAGGCCATTTGTAGACTATTATTTTGTCGATATTTTCATTATCTTTAGAATCAAAATACAATTCTATGTATTTTTTTCCGTAACTTATTCCATCTTCAATCAAACCGAGTAGAGTCTCGTTTCTTTTTTCTTTTATTTCTTTTTTTGATTGAAAATTGCGAGCGGTTTTTAAAATTTTTCTCGTTTCGTTATCTATATCTTTTACTTTTTGAACATCTTTACCTGTAAACAAAAACGTGTCTTTATCTATCGTTCTATAGATTACGCCTGTTTCATCAGAATAATCATCGAATTGTTTTCTTAAAAATTCTCTTGTTTCTTTTGCTTTTTCTTCATTTAAAAAACTAGAATCTTCTCCCGTTAAGACATCAAAAACGTCTTTTATTGCAGGATTGACTCTATTAAATATATTATTTGCACTGGGCAAATTTGTGTTTACTTTGATTGCACGACCAAAACTAATTTGCATAAAATATACCTTTTGTAACAAGTATATAAAACACGTAAAGAAAATTTATTTAGTCGTATTTTTGTGTACTATTTGTTGCAAAACTTCGCAAGCTTTTTTCAATTGTGGATCACGTTCAGCTTTTATATCTTCTTCTGTAATATCAACAGCAAAATCAGGGGTTATGCCTTTTTTGTGGATATCTGTACCATTAGGGGTTAAGTACTTTTGAATAGTGATATGAAGTGCAGAACCGTCGGGCATTTTGTTGATTTCTTGTACTAAACCTTTTCCAAAAGATTTTTTCCCTACGATAAAACCTCTGCCGTTGTCTTTTATAGCACCTGATAAAATTTCAGAAGCCGAAGCCGAACCTGAATTTATTAAAACAACGATAGGTTGGTTAGTTGAAACGTTAGATGTAGAATATTGTGTTTCTTTGTAACCGTCTTTGTCTACAGTTGACACTATTGTTTTGTTGTTTAGTAACATATCTGCAATATAAATCGCATTAGTCAACAATCCCCCGGGGTTTGATCTCAAATCGATAATCAGACCGTCTTTGTCTTTCATTTCATTAAGAGCTTTTTGAAATTCTACAGAAGCATTTCTCGAAATAAAAGAACTCAAACGAATATAGCCCAAATTGTCATCGACTTTTCCTATTTTAGGAGGTTTAGTTGAAACGGATTTTAGTTCGATATTGGCTCTTGTTACTGTGTAGAGCTTGTTTGGTTCATTTTTTCTTTTGATTAATAAATTAACGTTCGTTCCTTCAGGGCCTCTTATTTTATCGGCTGCAGCTTCGACTGTGATACCTTTTGTAGATTTTCCATCTATTTCTAGTATTTCATCTTCGCTTTTTAGTCCTGCACGTTCCCCGGGAGTGTCTTCCAGTGGTGCAATAATAAGAAGTTTTCCATCTCTAACGCCGATTTGTACCCCGATACCTTTTAATGAACCTTGTATGCTTTCTGATTCATCTTTGTATTCTTTTGGGGTTAAAAATCTTGTATAAACGTCACCCAAGCTATCTACCATTGTACCTATTGCAACGTATGTATCTTCTTCGTCTTTTATTACGTTATCGTATTTGTGACGCCAACGAAGCCAGTTTTGTTGGTTTTGGGTGTCATCAACGTATTTTGTTGCAATTAATCTCCAAGCTTTATCGTATAGCCCTTGTGGATTGATAGCAAGAGCAGGATTTTGAACGTTTGTTACATAAAAAAGCAACAAAAGAACAAAAAATATAGAAGTTTTTTTCATAATTTGACTAAAATTCATCATAATTTCCTATGTTTTTAAAAAATACTTTTCCATTATAACAAAATATTTTTTTGTTACTACATATAAAATAACTATATTATAGAATAGTTATAGCAAAAAAGTTTTTTAAAAAATTATCTGTAATTGTTAAATTGCAAAGGTGCGTCGATTGCGTCTTCTTTGCTTCTTAGGACTTTTATTACTTCTTGCAAATCATCTCTTGATTTTCCTGTTACACGAACAGAATCACCTTGTATTGAAGCTTGGACTTTTAATTTTGTATCTTTTATTATAGAAACGATTTTTTTAGCCAATTCTGTCGTCAAACCTTTTTTTAGTTTTATTTCTTGTTTAACATTTCCTTTTAGAGCGTTTTCGATTTTTTGAGGGTCAAGAATTTTTAGGCTAAGATTTCTTTTCACTAATTTTGATTGAAGAATATCAAATATGTTTTTTAATTTCATTTCGTCATTTGTTGTGATATTGATTGATTTGTCTTCAATTATTTCTATATCAGAATTTGAATCCTTGAGGTCAAATCTAGTGTTTAGTTCACGTTTTACTTGGTCAACTGCATTTAATAGTTCTTGTTTATCAAATTCTGAAACGATATCAAAGCTAGCATCTTTTGCCATAATTTTTCTCCTTTTTTAAGATAATTTTATATTATATAGCGATTATGTGCAACTTTTCTCATTTTATCCATCTAAAGATTTAGAAAGAATATAATCTTTTGATTAATGCCCAAAGAACAAAAACAATCTATTATTTAACCATAGACAAAATCTTATGGGAGAGTATTAGATGAGAAATTATTTCTCAAAACTTAGATTATTATTGGTTTCAATTTTGTTTATGTTTTCTATTTTGCCATCTTTTGCACAAGAAAACATCATTTCATCAGTTACAATTTCAAAAGCAAAAAACAACGTAAATTCTTACGAACTGAATATTGATTCTTCTGACACTTCTTCATACAAAATGAGTGTAGAAGACGATACATCCGTTTACTTTGATATAAAAAATGCGATTTTGGCAGACGATTCTGCAACATATTATGATGATGTCGCAAACATAAACAGTGCCGTTGTAAAACAAATCGGACACAACAAAGTAAGAATTTATTTACAAGGAAAAAATGTAAAAAACACCCAAATCGTGTTTGTAAATTCTTTGATTGAAAATGCTAAAAATTCCAAAAAATCAATCACAATCAATCGTCCCGTAAATGAATACAAACCAACCAACGGTGCTGATTTAGAAGATATTAACAATATGCAAGATTGGGACGACAATTCATTTAATCCGGAACAATTAATGACATCTTTAAAAGATGGAGTAGGCGGGATTGTTTTGGTATTTTTGATGATTTTTGGAATTATTGTTTATTCTATAAAAATGCTATCAAGAAAGCTTTCGCAAGAAACTGAACCTTTGATTGGTTTAAAACAACAAAAAGACGAAGAAATTTTAAACAACAAACACATATTAGAAAAAACTCCACAACAAATAAATATGGATATGCAAAACGTTACAAAAAGAGCACAAGCCCTCCAAAATGCTCAAAACGAACTATTCAAAGCTCACCAAAAATACCAAGAATACTTGAAAACAAAATACAAAGATACTCCAAAAAAACAATACGTGTCAGATTCTATCACAAAAGGTATTGCTCTTAGTCAATATCAAAAAAGCAACGAAAATCCTTATAAAGACCAACAAGTAATAAAAATGAACAAAACGAGAGATTTTTCGACTCCAAAAGGAAATTTTCAAATTCCTCCAAAAAGCGAATTTAAAAACAATCTGCAAACTATAAAAAGACAAAACAATACAATCCAACAAAACACAGCCCCATATATTCAAAGACCTTCTAAAAAAATTAACGGACAAACAAAAATGTACACAAAACCAAACAACATGAAGTTTTTAGAATCGGTTACAAAAATATATGAACAATCAGGCAGAGTTGATTTAGCAGATGAATTAAAAAATACAATGACAAAATCAAAAAGACTTTAATATAATACTCAACCAATAAATGCCC
>CAKURN010000030.1 GCA_934675695.1 uncultured Candidatus Melainabacteria bacterium
GGTGGTTATCTTTGCAAGAAGATTTCGATAAAGCAAAAGACTTTAGTGATAAATATATAAAAGAACAAGAGGATTTAGCTCGTCAACAATTAATGAACAAAATTCAAGAAAAATACGAAGAAGATAACAAAATCAAAGTCGGCGTTCAAAAAGTTTTACAGATGGATACAACAGCTCCCGAAGTTAAACAAATGTTGGTTAATGAAGTTATAAAAACAAAACAAGAATCTCTTGACAAAGTTCAAACAAAAATCGAAACTAAAGTAAACGACATAAATACAAAAACCCAAGAAAAAGTTCAAACTTCTGTAAACAAATTGCAAAATAACATAGAAGCCAAAAAACAAGAAGCATTGAATAATATTCAATCAAAAATACAAACAAAGATTCCACAAAAAGAAACCACAACAGAGGAGAATAAAGATGAAAGTCTTCAATAATGTTACCGAGCTTATCGGACATACTCCGATAATGAAACTTGAAAAATTCGCAAAAGAAAACAATTTAAAAGCAAATTTGTTTGCAAAGTTAGAATCTTTTAACCCTGCAGGTAGTGCAAAAGATAGAATTGCATATTATATGCTAAATGATGCAATTGCTTCAGGAAAAATCACTAAAGATACTGTGATTATCGAGCCTACAAGCGGAAATACAGGGATTGGGTTGGCGGCTTTGTGTGCTTATTATGGTTTTAAGTTATTCTTAACTATGCCTGAAACGATGAGCGTTGAAAGAAGACAACTAATTTCTGCATACGGAGCTGAAATTGTTTTGACAGAAGGTTCTAAAGGCATGAAAGGTGCTATAGAAAAAGCACAAGAACTTGCTTTAGAAAACAAAAACAGTTTCATTCCGAGTCAATTTACTAATATGTCAAACCCAAAAGCTCACTTTGAAACAACTTCTAGAGAAATTTGGGACGATATGGAAGGGCAAATTGATATTTTTGTTGCAGGTGTTGGAACAGGCGGCACTATTTCCGGTGTTGGAAAATATTTAAAATCCAAAAATAGTAACATAAAAATAGTTGCTGTTGAACCTTTGACTTCTCCTGTTTTATCTAAAGGTGTTTCAGGAGCTCATAAAATACAAGGAATAGGTGCAGGTTTTGTGCCTGAAACATTAGATACAAAAATTTATGATGAAATCATACCCGTTGAAAATGAAAAAGCATTTATTTATGCAAATAAAATTGCAAAATCAGAAGGTGTTCTTGTTGGAATTTCTTCCGGAGCAGCTATTTGTGCTGCAGTTGAATTGGCTTTAAAAGAAGAAAGTAAAGGCAAAAATATCGTTGCTTTTTTACCTGATGGTGGTGAAAAATACTTATCAACAGGCGTTTTTAATTAAATTAATTAAAAAATTAAATTAAAAGCCCTTATAATAAGGGCTTTTTTAAAAACTATTTTATTAGTGCTTGCACTTCTTTAAAATTTGGGTGTTTTGAACTTTTTAAAAATTCAAAAAATGCTATTTCAAGAGTAATTACTTTTGCACCTTCTTGTTTTAAAAATTCAAGAGCGGCTTTGTGGTTGGTTTTGCTTCTAGAAGCACAACAATCTTTTATGATATAAACATTGTAGTTTTCTTCAATCAAATCTAAAACGCTTTGCAAAACGCAAATATGTGTTTCTATACCAAAAATAAGCACATTTTTGTTTTTGAATTTGTCAAATTCTTCTTTAAATGTTTGCGTTTTTAATGCAGAAAAAGTTGTTTTTTCTACTGTTTTAAAATCTTTTATCTCTTTTATTTCGGAAATAGTAGACCCTAGACCCTTTGGGTATTGTTCCGATAAAATTGTATCAACCCCTAAAATAGAAGCTGCTTTTAAAATTTTAATAGAATTTGCTGCAATTTCTTCTTTGTTTTTCAACATATTTACAAGTTTTTCTTGTATGTCTATTGCAACTATTGTTGTGTTATCGGTATTAAACATTAACAAATATATCCTTTTATTGCTGATTTTGCTGCCGTATATGGGCTTGATAAATAAATAAATCCATTGGTGTTGCCCATTCTTCCTTGGAAGTTTCTATTTTGTGTTGCAAGACAAACTTCTCCATCACCTAATATTCCTCCATGGACACCAACGCAAGGTCCGCAGCCGGATGGCAAGAAATTCGCACCTGCTTCTAAAAATATTTCTAACAACCCTTCTTTTGAAGCTTCTAGATATACATCTTTGCTTGCAGGAACGATGATTAAACGTACGCCTTGTGCTACTTTGTTGCCTTTTAAGACTTTTGCTGCAACTCTTAAATCTTCTATTCTTCCGTTTGTACAAGTTCCGATGAATACCTGATTTACTTTTACATTGTTGAGTTCTGATGCTTTTTTTGTGTTGTCTACTGTATGCGGACAAGAAACCATAGGCTCGATGTCTTGTGCATTTATTTTGATTACTCTTTCATAAACCGCATCATTGTCCATTTTTATTTCTTTGAATTTATCTTGTCTGTTTCTTTTTTTCAAAAATTCTTTTGTTTTTTCATCAGTTTCAAACAGACCTGCTTTTGCACCTGCTTCTACTGCCATATTCGCTAAAGTAAATCTTTCTGACATTTCCATATTTTCTATTGTGTCGCCACAAAATTCAAGAGCCTTGTATGTGGCACCATCTGCACCAATCATACCTATTAAATATAGCATAAGGTCTTTTGAACATACGTTTTCTTTGAATTTTCCCGTAACTTCTATTTTGAATGATTGTGGAACTTTGAACCAAGTTTTTCCAAATGCCATAGAAACTGCAATGTCTGTAGAGCCCATTCCTGTAGCAAATGCACCTAATGCCCCTGATGTACAAGTGTGAGAATCAGCTCCAACAAGAATTTCTCCGGGGTTTACATAATCTTCTATTAATCTTTGGTGACAAACACCACAACCGATATCTGATAGCACTGCACCGTATTCTTGTGCAAATTCTCGAATGATATTGTGTGCATTAGATAGCTCTTTTCTTGGCGATGGAGCTGCGTGGTCTATAAATAATATTGTTCTTTTTGGGTTTTTTAGTGGTTTGTTTAATTTTTTAAATTCTTTTATAGCGAGTGGACCTGTTCCATCTTGTGTCGCACATACGTCGATGTTTGCAATTACTAATTCATTGAATGCTACATCATGTCCTGCATGTGCTGAAATAATCTTTTGTGCTAATGTTTGTCCCATTGTTACTCCTTGAAATTTCTCAACATAATTATAGAACAAAAACAAATATAATAAAAAACTTTTTCGTTTAATTATATGATAACATTTGTTTAATTTTTTAAGATAATATATGCAACTATAGGAGATTTTTACAATGGATATAGCGGCATTAATCGGCACATTTTTAGGTATAGGTTTTATACTAACAGGACAAGCTATGGAAGGCGGTAACATTGGGCAATTGCTTCAAATTACAGCTTTTTTCATCGTTGGTGGTGGTACGGCGGGTGCTGTTTTTCTTAGTTTTCCTTTGTCTGATTTTAAAATTGCTGCTCATTGTATCGGGGTTGTTTATTTTGGCAAAGTTCCCGATTTTTCTGTTTTAATTAAAGAAATAACAGTATATGCACAAAAAGCAAGAAAAGAAGGGGTAATCGCTCTTGAAAAAGAAGCAAAAAACGCTTCTCACCCATTACTTAAATTAGGTTTAGAAGCAATCGCCGATGGTGCTGATCCTACAATGGTTAGAGATATGATGGAAACTCAACTGGCTCAACAAGAAGAAAGAATTGCAGCAGGTGCAAAAGTTTTAGAATCTGCAGGTGGTTATTCTCCGACACTAGGGATTATCGGTGCTGTTTTAGGTTTGATACAAGTTATGCAAAATTTGTCTGACCCTGCAAAATTAGGGGCAGGTATTGCTGTTGCATTCGTTGCTACTATATATGGTCTTGTAATTGCTAACCTTATTACTATTCCTTATTCAACAAGAGCAAAAAGAAAATACGCAAAGATATTTACTTCTATGGAAATTATGATAGAAGGAATTTTATCTATACAAGCGGGCGAAGCTCCAGCTTTAATCGAAAGAAAATTAGAATGCTACATTGTAGACAAAAAACCTGAAAAAGAGGCTAAATAATGGCAAAAAAGAAAAAAGCAGAAGAACATGAAAATCTGGAAAGATGGCTGGTATCTTATGCTGACTTTATGACTCTATTGTTTGCAACTTTTGTTGTACTGTATGCTTTGTCACAATCTGATATAGATGCATTCAAAAATATCGCAGATTCATTAAGAAATGCTTTTGACCAAAGCATATTAAGTTCTCAAAACAATATTATGAACGGCTCTGATTCTCTTTTAGATGGTAGAAATGGTGCAACAAACCCTGTTATGCTAGAATACGTAAGCAGCAAATACGAACAATCTTCTTATGAATCAATCGAAAAACAAATAAATTCTCTAAAAGAAGAAGGTTTGTCTGCAACAATCGATGATAGAGGTTTGGTTATAAAATTTGACAAAGATGCAATAAAATTTGCACCGGCTTCAGCAGAAATTAGCCCTACTTCTTATAATGTTTTAGATAAAGTTGCAGAAATCATAAAAGAAAAGTTCTCTATCCATTTTATAGAAGTTGATGGACACACAGATTCCGATAGAACAGGCCCTAACGCAAAATACCCATCAAACTGGGAATTGTCTTCTGCAAGGGCATCTAGCGTTGTTCGATATTTGATTAAAAAACACAACTTCAACCCGAGACTCTTTAGTGCTGTCGGCTATTCAGATACAGTTCCTATAGTTCCTAATGCAACAAGAGAAAACAAAGCAAAAAACAGACGTGTTGAGATCGTTGTTTTGAAAAACAGAAACAAAAATCTAATCAAGAAAGATATGGAAGCTATTTTGAAAGAAGCAAAAGCAATGCAGAGAGCCTACAAAGGCAAAACTACTTCCGGTCATTCTGATGCTATGAAAGAACTTATAGGTAATGACAAACAGCTTTTAGAAAATGTAATTGACATGTCAGGTGAATACAAAAATGAAGCAAAACGCTTGAATGATTTAAACCATGATGATTATATTATTGATGGCAATAAACCTGCATTTATGGAGTAATGTATGAAATACTTTGTGATATTTGGTGGTGGTGGAGTCAGAGGTATTGCTTATTGCGGTGCTTATAATGCTTTATTAAAAAACGATGTCGAAATATCGGGACTGGCAGGCAGTTCGATTGGTGCTGTTTTTGCTGTTTTATTGTCTTTAGGGTATAGAGGTGATGAAATATTTGAAATTTTTTCAGATACCGGACTTGGACTTTTTAGTGATTTGAATTTTGGCGTTAAAAACGACATCGCTTTTTCAAAAGGTCAAAAGTTTTATGAATGGATTAAAACTTATATCGAACAAAAATTCTACTTATCTTCTTATAAAAAAGGTCAAATGCCCCCTGTTACCTTTAAAGACGTTGAAAAAAATCTTGTTATTTATGCTGTTGATTTAGTTAAAATGGAATTTAAAGAGTTTTCAAAAAGACTGACTCCTGATTTTGAAATCGCAAAAGCAGTTAGAGCAAGCGTTTCTATGCCGGGACTGTTTACACCTTTGGTTGAAGAAGATTCGTTTTTGGTTGATGGAGATTTATTAAAAGCTTCTCCATTGTGGAGAATATCAGATACAATCTTGTCTACCGGTGATAGAATATTAGAATATAGATTGGAAGATACTACACCAAAAGAAAACATAACAAATCCTATTGATTATTTTAATCGTGTCTATAACGCATTTTGTGGTTTTTCTACAGACTATATTATTGATGTATATGGAAAAAAAGACAAATTTGATTACATAAAAATCAACACGCCCGATGTTTCTGTTGTAGATTTTTTAATTTCAAAATCAAAAAAACAAGAACTGTTCGATTTAGGCTACAAAGCGACTGACGAATATTTTAAAGATATTTTGTTTGAAAAAAGAAAAAAATTATACGCAAAATACAAAAAACTTCTTGATATGTTTTTAAATTTTCAAAAGAAATTTTCAAAAAAAGACTACTGCTCGTCTTATGTGATTTTGTGCGAAGTGTTTGTTTATCTCTGCGAAGAAAAAAGATATATAGATACTCCAGTTTATCAAAAAATCGTAGATTTTAAAAATTTGTATTTCGATTCTTATATAAAATCCAGTATATTGAATTTTAATCGAGGTGGATTAAAGAAAGATTCTGTTGGTATTTATGAATTATTGCTTGAAATTTTAAAGACATTAACCGTAAAAACAGAAGAATTAAACTAATATTTTCTATACAAAATTGTTATTATGTTGTCTTCAAAATTTTTCAAAATAGCTTTTCTTTTTGGAGAATTTTGAACTATTATTGCAAAAATCAAATCGTTACATTTTTTTGTGTTCAATGTACCCATAATTGATGACATATTGTCTAAAGTGCCTGTTTTTGCTTTTAGATTGCCATTAAGAAATAGAAGCCTGCCTGCGAGTGTTCCTTGGTTTGGCGACATCATAAGACCTTTTATGTTGGTAATATGAGAAATGTAAGAAAATGCATTAACCAAAAACTCTGTATTTAAAAAGTTATTTCTTGAAACTCCGCTTGAGTCCGTAATTTTAATATCATTTGTAATTGTACTTTGATAAACGCTATAAAACATATTTATCATATCTTCATTTGTTGCAGGGTGCGAATATTTGATAAATTTTGCTGCTGCAACTTTTGATACAATTTCTGATGTAAAATTATCTGAGTTGAACAGTATTTTTTTTGACACTTCTTCTATGTCGTGACTAATTGATGCAATTCTTGTTACTTTTTGCGGAGTTTTTTTGAATAGTATTTTTTTATCAAATAAATAATCGTTTTTGTTCAGTGCTTTGTTTGTTTTTACAATAAAATTAATTTGAGGATTGTAAACAGGCAATCTTCTTGATTCATCTTCTTTGATTGTTCCTTTAAATGTAATTATTGGAGAATTTTCTCCATATTCTTTTGTTATTGTGTAACTTTGGGTGTCACCTAATTTTAATTCATTTATGATTGGAATTTTGTAGCTGTCACCTTGCAATATATCCACTTTTGTTGCTAGACTAGAGCGTTTGATGTCTATATTTGTAAAATTATTGTCAACAATGTAAGGTGTAATTGCTCTTTGGTTTGGCCAGATATCTTCTTGCATCCAAGCACTTGGGTATGGGGTTTTATCTATTATAGTGTCATCTATATAAATATTATTTATTTTTGTTGTAGTTATTTTTTCTTTTGCATCTGAAAACAACTCAACCAAATCAAGATAAGACAACAAAGGATCAGCACCCAATTTTATATATAAGTTGTTGTCTGTGTCTTTATACAATATAGTTTCAAACTTGTATCCTTCGCCTAGAATTTTGTAAGAAGCACCAAAAGTAAGTGTTTTTAGCGTTGAAGCAGGGTTTAATAGTTTTTTTTCGTTTCTTTTGTAGATTGTGTTGTTGTTTTTTGTATTTTTTACATACAAACTTATTGTTGAATTGTTTTCAAAGCCTGACTTTTGAATATAAGATGAAATCAAGTTAGCACTAGCACTAGGCATATTTAAACTTATTAAACAAAAAAATATTAAATAAGTCAGTAATTTTTTCATCTATAATTCCTCAACAGAACCTATTCTTCCTAAAACTGCACTAGCTGCTGCAATATATGGGCTTGCTAAATAAATTTTAGAAGTCGTATCGCCCATTCTGCCGACAAAATTTCTGTTTGTTGTAGAAATGCATACCTCATTTGGGGCTAAAATTCCACAATGTCCGCCTAAACATGGCCCGCAAGTCGGTGTTGAAATTGCGGCTCCCGCTTCTATTATTGTTTGATAATATCCAAGTTCTATTGATTTTAGTACGATTTCTTGCGTTGCAGGAAAAACCAGCATTCTCACATCTGGGTGAACTTTTCTGTTTTTCAAAATTTCTGCCGTTACTTTAATATCTTCCAATCTGCCGTTTGTGCAGCTGCCAACGACGACTTGGTCGATTTTTATGTTGTCTTTTATAGCTTCTTGTATTGTTTTTGTGTTTTCGGGTAAATGTGGATAAGCAACAGTGGGTTCGATTTTGCTTGCATCGTATTCGATTACTCTTTCGTAGTTTGCATCTTTATCACTATAGAAGAATTTTGCTTCTCTAAAATAGTTTTTGTTTGGTCTTGAATTTAGATATTCTTTTGTAATTTCATCTGCTTCTATAATGCCGTTTTTAGCACCTGCTTCTATCGCCATATTGCAGATAGTAAATCTTCCGTCCATATCAAGGTTTCTTATTGTGTCGCCGGAAAATTCCAGTGCCTTATACAATGCACCATCTACACCTATGTCGCCTATTAAATGCAAAATCAAATCTTTTGCAGTTACATAAGGTTTTAATTTGCCATTAAAGATTACTTTAATGGTTGGTGGAACTTTGAACCAAGTAGTTCCGGAAGCCATTGTGCAACCTACATCGGTTGAGCCTACTCCGGTTGAAAAAGCTCCCAAAGCTCCATAAGTACAGGTGTGTGAATCTGCACCAATAATCAAATCGCCTGCAGTTACGATACCTTTTTCCGGCAGAAGTGCGTGTTCTATGCCCATTGTGCCGACTTCAAATTTGTGTAAAAGGTTTTGTTTTTTTGCAAAATCTCTTAATGTTTTTGCTTGTATGGCAGATTTTATGTCTTTGTTTGGTACAAAATGGTCAGGAACAAGTACTACTCTTGATTTATCAAAAACACTTTCTATGCCAAATTCTTCAAAAACTTCTATCGCAATAGGGCCTGTAATATCGTTTGCAAGAACGATATCTACTTTAGCTTCTACTAAATCGTTTGCCTTTACGTATTCTTTGTTAGAATGATAAGCAAAGATTTTTTCCGTAATTGTCATAGGGCACGTTGTTGACATTTTATTTTCCTTGTTTTGCTTTTATATCAAGTATATTGTTGTGTGCAATTATATAAGCTGCACAAGTTTTCGTACTAGGCATCCACCAAGCACAATTTTCTTGCAGGCAAATTTTTGCATCATCAGTGCCTGCAGACAATAGTGGGCAAAATGGTATTTTCTTTTTGTTTATTTCTGCCATAATTTTATACCTTTTCCAGCTCTATCCCTTGTTTAATTAAATTGCATTTTGTTTCGTCGCAACGTTTTTCTTCTGCTTTGTAGATTCTTGTTCTATTGATTACTTCATCAAAATCTATTTTATGAGCGTCGAAATCAGGACCATCTACACAAGCAAATTTCACTTCTCCTCCAACAGTAAGACGACATGCACCGCACATGCCTGTACCATCTACCATAATAGGGTTCATTGAAGCTTCTGTTTTGATTCCATAAGGACGAGTCAAATCTGCAACTGCTTTCATCATAGGCATTGGGCCTACAGCGATTACATAGTTAACTTTTTCTTTGTCTATGATTTCTTTCGCTACATTTGTTGTGAAGCCTTTTATGCCATAGCTTCCGTCATCGGTTGTGATATGTAGTTCTGATACTGCATTTCTCATTTTGTCTTCCCAGAAGATAAGGTCTTTTGTTCTTGCACCCATAACCATATGGACTTTGTTTCCTGCTTCTTTAAATGCTTTTGCAATCAAATAGCAAGGTGCTGCACCATATCCACCTGCAACGCAAATCACTGTTCCGTAATTTTCAATATGAGTTGGAACACCCAATGGACCAACAATGTCTTCTATTTCGTCACCTACATCTAAAGAAGCAAGTTTCTTTGTAGTGTAGCCTACAGCCATATATACGATTGTTAAAATTTCGTTTTGTTTGTCACAATCTGCAATAGTCAGAGGAATTCTTTCTGAATTTTTGTCAGTTCTTAAAATAATAAATTGTCCTGCTTTTGCGTTTCTAGTTATAAAAGGAGCTTTTACTCTGATTTCAAATTGGTTTTTGCAAAGCTCTTTTTTGTATAGGATTTCATAACCCATATTGTATCCTCCAAAGTTAAATATTTTCTTTTATCATAACTTAAAAAAAACACTTTGTCATTTTTGTTAAGTTCATGTAATAATAATACTATCAAAAGTTTAAAGGAGATTAAAGATGAGAGAAATTTCACCTCTACAAAAAGAAAGACTAAACTACAAGCCAAAATTGGCTGGTGCTTTAGCAAACGGTATTAATAATGTAAAATTGTCTTTAGGTGAAGCAACAAAATCAGTTGCAAACCAAGAAGAAATAAAAGCTCTATTTCCACATGTTTATGGAGAACCAATTGCTAAATTTACATCAAACGGTTCTGATTTATCAACTGAAAAAAGAAATGTAGGCGTTATATTGTCAGGTGGTCAAGCTCCTGGCGGTCACAATGTAATTGCAGGTTTGTATGATGCATTAAAAACTGCAAACAAAGAAAACAAATTGTATGGATTTCTAGGCGGCCCATCAGGTATTGTTGATGGCAAATATATGGAAATGACTGATGAAA